>JALTEL010000116.1 GCA_027073945.1 Caldifarciminota bacterium
TCGTTAGGAATAATTTTTTTAATTTCTTCTTCAATCTTCATCTCGCCTCCTCGCATAAACAACAAACACTCCCAATCCAATCATCACAGGACCTGCAAAGCATAGAAACATATCTTCCAGAACCAGACCAGCAGCCGTGAAACTAATGCCAAGGTAAATAAATATCCTAAAAATTAAAATCATCTCGTCCCCTTAAAATAAGCAGTGATTATGAAAAACTCCTCTCCTATCTGCCTGACCACAACATTCAACCAATTAGAACCTCCCCAGCGCTGAAAAATCCAAGTGCGATAATCTTCCTGAAAAACTCTATCCGGCATCGCCACCGCCCACCAAAGCTCTTCTCTGCTAACCTCCGGATGCCGAAAAACAATATGAGCCCACCTTTTAGCTGTTAAAACCACAGCCCCAATCGGAGATTGTATCCGTTCTAACGGCTCCTTGATGCGACGGAGAGAGTCTGGATTCCCCACCCAGCTCCACTGGAAACCGCTATCTGGAGGAGATATCTCAGGTATATCCCCCACCACCAACCTTGACGCCTGAGCGCCCCACTCTCCGCCTAATATTATTGCCAAAACTAAAATCAATCGCATCTTATAACCTCATACAAAATCAGCGCCAATATCGCAAACTGCAACCATAACAGAAACTCCACCCGGCTTATCGATGATGGCCTGAATATCCAAACCATCAAGAAAAAACAGAAGTAGATGAAAAATCTAAATCTTCTCATTATACCCAACCCCGATAAAGCTTTTTTCTAAACCTAACTGCTCTTTGATTTCATTGCACCGCCCTTCAAACATAATCACCAATCGCCAATATTCTTTTTTATACTCATCTGCCTTCGCTAACCTTTCAGGAGTGATCTCCCCCAGGAAATGCTTGCGTGTCATCTCTAAATTTTGATTTACATTATCACTCTCCAACCCCCACTTCCAACGCAGAAAAATCTTCACTCGCTCTGACTTTTTTAATGACCCAATCCAGCTGACACCATTGTCAACCTGAAACTTATCTTTAAGATACTCATAAAAATCAGGCTTTGCCTCCACCAGAAGAATCTTCTCCCCCGGCGCTGTCTCAAGAAACTTGCCGTATATCTTAGTCAATTTTTATACCTCCTTTCTTTAGCTTTTTATATGTCTCATAATCATACCCACCTTTTGCCCCTTCTCCTCTGCTCGGCCTATCTATTTCTTTGTTCAACCAATTAGTGGCGAAACGCCTAAAATTTCTTTTCATCTTAGATGGATAATTAGAAACGAGCCAGGCCTTCATCTTTTTAAATTCTCTCTCTACATCCAAAGATGCATAAGTCTCTTTTATTGTTTTCAACCAAGAACCATCTGGTTCAGAAAAGAATTTTTCTACAGATTGAAAATATCTCTCTTTTGCATCCATTGGTTGTTCGGACGAATCTTTCTTTGATTTGTTCGAACCATATTCCTTCCCCATTCCCTTTCCCATTCCCATTCCCATTCCCATTCCCTCCTGACATTCACCGGTAACTAACGGTTGTTTATCGGTTAATTCACCGTTATCAGGCGGAGGAATGATAGAATCTTTTTCTGTATGATGAGGCTTTTGATGTCGTTTCCAATTAATTATCTGGATATACTTTTCTCCGTCAACGTTATATCTTAAAATGAAAGGACGTGGCGAGAAACGCTTCTTCTGTGCTAAAATGGACAATCCTTTCTCAATGTCTATTTTATGCTCATACGGAAAAACCTTGATTCTGATGTGCACAGGTCTATCTTCAAGTCTTCCTTCCTTATCAGCCAATACCCACAATCCTTGAAAAAGCAATCTAACCCAATACGGCAGAACAGCAATATCCTCATCCTCAAAAAAATCTGGTTTTAAATATCTTATTCTGGCCATTTTTTCTCCTCAAAATATAAAAGGGCGTGGCGGCCCATGCAAAAGGATGCTCGGAAGGAGCAAAAGAAGTGGAATAGTGGAATATGCTACTTCTTCGCCACGCCCTCATCTCATCTCCAATATTATCTCTGACACCAAATCAGCCATCGCCGATGCATTCACTTCATACATCCCCTCCCGGGATAATGAACCCTGCATCACCTTCTCAAACTTCCCCAAAGGCCTGATATATCCCCTCTCTACAAAATCTCTCTTGGTTCTATCAGCCCTGTTATAGAAATGTTCTATTCCCCACTCCAGAACCTCATGTGTGGAAAACACCTTCTTCTCCCACATCCACCGCAAAAGAGCCCTCTGCTTACGCGACTTCATGATCCTTCTCCTGTTGTTTACTCAACACGCGATTGTATTTCTCGATTATCTCTGATGCCTGCTCTATGCTTAACTGAGTCAAACTCTCACACCCAAACGCTCCTACCTCACCAGCAATCGCTGATTCCTTCCCCTCCGGACCCCAAATTTTAGCCGCCATTGTCTGAATTGCTTTGATCTGAGGATTGGTTATCGTTCCTCTCGTAGGCTCAGGCCCCTGAACAGGCTTCTCTAACTCTTTATCAGAAGGAATCTCGGCCGCACGCGCATCAGCCTCTGTTTCTGTGAGAAGCTCAGGCTCTTTCTCTTCATCCCAAACAGTCTCGTCTTTTACCACCGTCATATCCGGTCCAATCTCTGTCTTAATAGTTTCATCCGTAGAAAGCTGCTTTTGAACATCAATCGAAAGCGGCAGAAGCTTGGCCAGCCTTTTGATTGCTGTCTTCTTGGCCATTTCCTCATACCATTTCTGCCAAGGAGAATACTCCGACTGCCCTGCTTTTGAAGCTGCCCGAACTTTTTCAATCTCATCCTTCGCAAGATACACGAACAACTTCTCCCCCACAATCTTATTCTTCGCAATCGCATATGCCCCGATTACCTCTCCTCTCTCCTCTTTGGCAGGCTTATGCACCAAAACGGGATTGAGCCCAAAGGAATAATCAAAGAAATCATTCTCCCGGACACACTCCGCTGCCAGAATAGCAGCCTCACGACTGCGATTGATTAACTCTATCATCCCCTTGTAACCCAAGATGAATTGAACCTCTTTGATATACTTGATATACTTACCGTTCTTTTTTCTATTCTTGAACGGAACATAATACACATGCCCAGTCGAAGGAATCGGTAGAAACCCCAGCTGAATCGTCTGGATCACAGCTGCAATCAAAGACGCCTGCGAACAATTCATTAGCTCCGGCGAAGATTTGATCGCCATCGTGAACAGAGAAACCATCCTATCGGGAGTTATTGTAGCAGGCAATGCCTTCCGGATTAAATCTTTCTGCTTCTCGAAAAAATCTGTCACCGTCGTTATTTGCCCAGCCTTCTCAACGGCCTGTTTTGCTTTTTGTATATTTTCCATTATATACCTCCTTTGTTTTTGTTTTCCCTT
>JALTEL010000117.1 GCA_027073945.1 Caldifarciminota bacterium
ATTGTGGATTATCCCCTTTTTTCTTAAATAGGTCTTCTAAAACACTGTAAACCACTGGTAATACATTCACTGTGAAAAAGGTATTCACTAACAAACCGCCCATAACGCAGATGGCAAGTGACTGATGAATCTTTGAGCCAGGCCCCAATCCCAGTGAGATAGGAAAAAGAGCTAAAACAGAAGTCAGCGCCGTAAGCATGATAGGACGAATGCGAATACGACAGGCTTCCTCTATAGCCTGTTCTCTTTTCATCCCGAGTTTGCGTCTTTGATTGACAAAGTCTATGAGAACAATTCCGTTGTTTACAGAAACACCGATGAGTGTCAGAAGACCGATAAAAAAAGAAAGGTTCAGGGGCTGTCGGGAAATAGATATTGCAACAAAGGCTCCTATAAAAGAAAGCGGCAACTCGAACAAAATAGCCAGAGCATGCACGGGGTTCCCAAGTTGAGAACTCATAATCAGGTAAACAATAAGGATGCTTATGAGGGCAAAAACAGTGAATCCCTTTAGCGTATCCAGAAGCGACCGGTACTGCCCGCCGAACTCCACAAAATAGCCCTGTGGAAGATGCAACTTTTCAATGCCGGCTTTCAGCCGTCGGGTGACTCTTCCAATAGCTACTCCCTCCACCTCAACAGGAAGGGTAATTTCTCTCTGCAGATTGATATGCGTGACGGAATTTGCACCATAGTAAGTTGATACTTTCACAAGTTGGGATAATGGTACGTAAGCTCCGCCGGGAGTTTTTACCTGTATTTTTCCTATGTCACTTACATGCGCTTGTGTTCGACCATCTCCTTTTAGAAAAATAGGAATAACCTTTTCTCCTTTGACTACCCATGATGCAATCTCTCCTCTCCAGTAGAGTTTTAACTCATCCATAACGTCTCTGGAAGAAAGTCCATAGCGGGCCATTTGCTCTGGAATGGGTTTTATCTGCAGCTCAGGAACCCTGTACATTGCATTATTGATCACATTTCCAACACCTTTTGTTTGGCTTGCAAGTGCCTCAATTTTTTGAGCATATTCCAGAAGCTTATCATAGTTTTCTCCATAAAGGGTTATGCCGAATATCGTGGGGAGTCCGGAAAAACTTTCATCCATTTTTTCAGCCGTTACTTGATGATAAAGAGTAATAAGACCCGGGATTTGATCGGTGGCGCTTTTCAGGTCTTTGATAATACGGAAGATTCCTCTTTTTCTTAATCGTTTGGGTTGCAGTCTAATCACAAGTTCTCCACGATTTACGGGTTCCACCTGATAACTTCCTGATTCGGAGCCTGTCCTTCGGTAAACAGTTTTGACATCCGGGTGCTGCATAATAATCTTTTCTAACTCCCCCCCAATGCGATTGCTTTCGTCTAAAGAGGTCCCCGGTGGGAGAACGTACTCCATCAGGATAGCACCTTCATCTACCTGAGGAAGAAAAGATACGGGAGAAAAAAACAAAAGACTCACGGAGAGAATGAATACTGCAACAACAGCTAATAAAACCAATTTCTTTTTCCCCAGGAAGACACGGAGCATTTTTTGATTAAAATGGATAAACCAGGAAAGAGCTGCAGTTACTACGGGAGTTTGTTCTTTGAATTCTTTTATCCTTGCTGGAAATATAGGAACAAAGGTAAGAGAAATCAATAAGGAAAGAAGAAGTATAATTACTATGACCCATCCAAAGGGAGCTGCAAAACGACCCCCGATTCCCGATAAAAAGACAAATGGAATAAAGGCTGCTACCGTGGTCAATGTACCCGAGATAGTAGCCCCTTTAATTTCCTTCACACCATCAATAGCCGCCTGCAGATGGCTCTTACCCATTGCCCGATGTCTGAGGATGTTTTCCAGGATGATTATCGAATCATCTACCACCATACCCACAGCTACAGCCATAGCTCCCAGTGTAATCATATTTAAAGACAGATGTGCTGAGCGAAAGAAGAGAAATGAAATAATTGCGGATAAGGGGATGCTGAATGCAACAAGCAGAGCGTTTCGAAGACTGCCCATAAAGAGAAATAGTACCAGGATAACAAGAAGTCCACCTGCAAGGATGTTGGATTTCAGATTGTTTGATGCTTCCCCGATTATTTCCGATTGGTCATAAAAATTGGTAATAGTAATCCCTGGAGGAAGTCCTTTCTCAATCTCAGACAATTTTTGTTTTACCTCTTTTGCCACTTCAACGGTGTTTGCATTCGGGTTTTTGAATATGCTGAAGGCAACTCCTTGCTGTCCGTTGATATGTACAGTGTACCTTTGCGGCAGGTATCCATGTTTTACAGAGGCTATATCTTTTAACAGAATAGGTATGCCGCTGGCATTTTTGATCACTACATCCTTCAACCCTTTGATGTCCTCAATATTGCCCAGCCCTCGAACAGCATAGTCCTGATGTCCTTTTTCTATGTATCCCGCCATTTCCTGAATATTGTTAGAATCCAATACATCCATAAGGTCGGAAAGCGAAAGCCCCTCCTTTTCCAGCTCTAAAGTCTTGGGTTTTACGACAAAAGCCTCGTCCCGGCCGCCGATTACCTCTATTCTGGCAATGCCTTTTACACCTTTAAGTTGGTTTACAACCTTGGTGCGAATATAATATTTGAGTTGCCCTAAATCCATCCCACCGTTATTGACTGTTGCTCCAAAATCCATAATTTCCTGCAAACTTGAGCCGATATTTTCTATTACTGGCACTGCACCCTGAGGCAGGTTTTGGGATACCATAGAAAGGGCCTGAGCTACACTCTGACGGGCGTCCTTTACATCCACGCCCCAATCGAATTCCACTGTAACCTGTGAAAGTCCTTCACGAGAGATGGAAGATATACGCCGCACATTGGGCAGTCCTCTCATTTGAGTCTCAATAGGCCTTGTGATAAGCGTTTCTATATCCTGGGGAGAGCCTCCTACATAATGAGTGATGACATTAAGAAGAGGATAGTTGAGATTGGGAAATAGGTCCACAGGCAATTGTCTCATTGCATAAACACCGGCAAGAACGAGTATTAGCATAAGAATCAGAACCAGATATACTTTCCCGGATAAGTATTTTATCATTAATCTCCCACCTTCATCTTTTTCACTATACCTCTATTGAGTAATTCATAAGCACCGACAGTAACCACTTCTTCCCCTTCAGAAAGTCCTTTTAAAACTTCTACATATCCTTGATTAAACAGTCCAACAACAACAGGACACTTTTTGTATGACTGGCCTTTTTTCACCATCACCACATTCTGAGTTCCGTCATTGAGTAGAGCCTCTTCCGGAATAGCCAGTGAGGAAAGATGCTTTTCCACAATGATATCTGCCTTTACAAAATCGCCCGGCAACAGCTTCGCTGAGTTTTTCTGCAATATATCAATACCTATT
>JALTEL010000118.1 GCA_027073945.1 Caldifarciminota bacterium
GGCCTTTTGTAAATGGAATCCGCGGTATATGCATCATGACCCGTAACTTCATTCCCATAGTTCGAGCCGCCTCCGGGAATTAGAACGGTATGGATATTACTGGATAGTTTGAAAATATCCAGAACCTTCATAGCTATATCAGAAGATATGTAATTGGAATCAAAAAGGTCACCTGCTATAAGGATAAAAATAACTCCCTGTTCTGTCGCCTTTTTATATACATCTTTTAAGGCTTTAAGCTGAACTTCAAAAAATTGGGATTCACTCATATATTTAGTCCTGACGCCAATATGGACATCGGCAAGATGAAATAATTTCATAGGTTAATTTTAATGCACTTAACCTGACTGTTCAAAAGCAGGGCTTTAAGAGCTTTGCATATCAACAATATGACAATGAAAACATCTTGACAGGAGGTGAATAATATAGATAGAGCAGAAAGGAAAAGCATCATAGGGAAAGTGCAAACGGTAGGGCATTCCTAATTTTAGAAATATCTTATAATGGGTATTCCACCGTGATTGCAAAGCGCATGGGTATATCCGTTTTAAGGGCGAGCTATATTTTGAAATCAAAGAATATTACTCTGAAAACTTTAATGAAAGTGTTGAATACCCTTGATGCGGAGATGTTCAATAAACAGACGCTTTCCAGGCCAACAATAGCTTATGTAGGCCATTGCTCATATCTATAAAGACTAAATGCTGTTTTGCAAAACTTTTTTAATGCCTTATAATAACTATATGTACATATCGGGAAAGAACGATGTTATAGAGTATATAGAGTCCGGAAACAGTATTAAGAAATTATTTATAAAATACGGCGAAAAACTACCTGATATTCTTGTTAAACTGATAAGAAAGCACAATATCGACCTTGTATATCTGAAAAGGGAAGAACTGGATAATCTTGTGGGACATAGAAGGCACAGGGGAATTGCTGCAAAAATACCTGATTTCTCCTACGCAAGTTATCAGGAAATCACCGATGATATTGAGAGAAATAACGGCATAGCATTATATCTTGACCACATAAATGACCCCGTAAATCTCGGAAGTATAATAAGGAGTGCTGTGGGGTTTGACATCTCAGGCATAATACTGCCACAGGACAGACAGGTTCAGGTGACTCCGAGTGTTATCAGGGTCTCAGAAGGCAATTGCTTCAAAATAAAAATAGCAAAGATAACAAACCCTATTCAGTTTATAAAAAGGCTGAAAAAAGCCGGTATATGGATTGCATCTTTAGATATGAATGGTGAAAACATAAAAAAGGCGAACCTGCCCCGACCTCTTCTTTTGATAGCGGGTGCGGAAGGAAGGGGAGTTTCGTCCAAAATTATTGAGTTATCTGATTATGTACTATCCATCCCTCAGAGCAAAAATTTGCAATCTTTAAATGTTGCAGTTGCCGTGGCAATAGCGCTTTTTGCAATAAGATCCTGAAAACTATTTAAAATCCAGCGTTGTTCCAAAAGAAAAAACCGGTGGTGATTTGAAATCCTTAAATCCTATGTTAAATGTATAAATTGAGCTATTAAACGAAAAGCTGGATTCTACCCGGAGAGACAGACCAAAGGAAGGATAAAGTTTGCCAAGATAATCCCCGGCATACCCCGCAGAAAAAAACGGGGCAAATCCGAGCGAAACTGATTGAAGCAGCATTGGGCCAAAAAATCGCATTTCACCGTATATAAAAAGCATTTTCTTACCATTGAAATAGAAAGGATTGTATGCATACATACCATTATTTGCGCCAAGTGAAAAGAAGTAAATCAATTCATGCGCTTCGTCATAAGGTATGCCTGTAACTTCCCCTGCCTGAATGAATGAAAAAAAACTCCACCTTTTGAGAGGACCTGCATAGATCTTTTCCTTTGTTGTCATATACATGGTGCTTTTATTAATTGATAAAACATTTTCTGTCTTCACGTATGCAAACGGAAATGTCATTGCAAATGAAAGATAGAATGAACATGACCTGTATGCAGCTGGTAAATGCACATATTCAAGTCTTGAAATAACACCTCCCTGTAAATAATCTTTGCGCTCGAAATGAATAAAATGAGTATATCTCCTTGAATGTATTGACATAAAAAACACACCGGCTCCTATCTTGTTAAATGTACCTGTTGAAATTTCCATTCTCTGCCCGATAACATAGGGAATTAAAGCACTGTTTTTTGTTTTTCTGCTTATACCCGCCCTTGTGGTGAAAAACCTATAGGTTGCTCTGTTACTGTCCACAAGCACACTCTTTATATATTTATACTGCATTTTATCACCCGATACATACGCAAGATCAACATACCACTTGTTTAGCGGTGACAAAAACGGTGAATAGCTTATATAAGTCTCGGAAAGTCCCTTAAATCTTTTCATATAGGCATTTATATCCATACTATTAAATATAAGTCCTGGGTATCTCAAACTCAATTCGTAATACCGCCTCTCTATATCCTTAATGGTATAAACACCTATGTTGACAAATTGACCGGCAAGGTTATGCTCTTCAAGTCCCAGAGTCAGATTATTTCTATTCCCTGCAACACCAAGATCTATAACACCTGCTGCTGTGAAAGCGTCGTGTGTAACTATATAAAGCGTATCGGAATCTGCAGAGAACTTAAAATCAACCTTTCTGAATACCCCGACAGACCTGATTCTCCTTTCACTTTCCTGGAGCCTTAATCCATCTATTTTCTTGTTTATGTAAAGTAATCTCCTTATTTGTCTCTTTGAAGTTACAACATGCACACTGTTCAGAATTTTATACGGGAATTTATTCGTATTGTAAACATTAGAAGTTTGTATAACAATATTCGTACTTACTGTAAAAATAAAAACGATCAAATTCATAGTATTGATACCTCTCTTATGGTGACAATATTATAATCACCCAATATCAAAACACTCCCTAAACATCTCTTTTGCCAAAATACTGTTCATTCAGTATTCTTGCCGCTATCTCATTTGCAAGTTTTAATTGAATTTGAGCCGATTCAGGAGACTCTACAATTTTTTCCCTGACATAGATAACACATCTGGAAAACGGAAGAGGAAGCTTAAAGCCGTCCCATGAATGCAATATAAGGCAGGGTTTACATTGAACCCCAACAAAAGATATAGCCTGAGTTACCGTCTTTAATAATTTAAATGCGCTTTCTTTAAATACTTCCCGCGGTCCTACAGGTCCATCAGGCGTTAAAGCTATGGTTTTTCCTGCTCTAAACTCTTTTATAAGCTTAATTCCCGCCCTTCTGCCACCGTGCGTGGAAGAGCCGGACACAAAACCAAATCCAAATTTCTTCAATGTTTTAACAACTATCTGACCATCTCTGGACATGGAAATAAGCGGGACA
>JALTEL010000119.1 GCA_027073945.1 Caldifarciminota bacterium
ATTTTGCTTTACCCATCTTAAAACTGAAGGGAAACCGCCAGATACACTTATGGATAAGTTGGGAATTCCTAAAGATAAAAAGACCAGGAGCAATATCAAATCATGGTTAGACCTCTGGAAATATTGTAAGAATCATAGCATACATTATAAGAAAGGGCTTCAAGTAGGTGTAATTGGAAAACCAAGTTGTAAACATGCCGGTGCACACCTTCATTTTGGAGAACTCCTTATCCCGAATAAAGAAAGAGAGGGGATAATAAATATCCAATACAATTTCTATTACAATTTTTGTCGAAATAATGAACAAATTATTCAGGAAACAGTATTTTCTTCAAATTATAACCCACTAAATGACAAGCCATTACAAATAGTGCATAGATTAACTTGACAAATCTCTTCTTATCCATTACAATAATAAACATAATTTAGAGGTAGTCAGGGAAAAAGCAAGGAGGTTTTATGAATATGATATTGATAAACATAATACTTGCTCTGAGCCTTCAGAAAATAGGAGCAGTGAAGGATGAACTTTTCTGGGCAGAGATGGACACGACAAATGACAGCATTATGTGGTATGCGGCAGACGAGTATGACATATACCACGACGGCAAGAGAGTGAAGCACATAGGAGGGTACATAGGAACTTACAGGGTACAAATGACAGAATGCAAGGTATATCCGGGCAACAAACTCATTTTCACAGTGGCTGCATACAATCCTCATGATACGACATACAGTTCGGAGATAATATATCACATAAACAGCCACGGTGAGATATACAGTGAGGATAGTTTAAGTGACATAGTGAGCAATATGGGGACATACACAGGGTATATATATCCCTCTGGTGAGGATTGGGAGGATACCACGAGATTGGATACCATAATAAACGGGCATTGTATAGGATTTAGCGTATTTCGAATTGTTGACACACAATTCATAGGGGTGGATTTTAGATTTGAAGGATACAACACACATACTCAGCAGGATGATTCTTTTTATAAGTCATTTTATGTAGACCTAATCAGTCGTAAAGTATTGGACAGAGAACATTATCCTTGCCTTAACGGTTACCCGATGAGGGAAGGTGATTACTGGGTGGCAACAAGACACGACAGTGTATTGGTGAGTAAAATATCAACCGATTTTACCGAGCACTATGTTATAGCATTACCTTATCACAGTGATCTGTGGGGTGCGTCTCCATATAAACAATTCTTTGATGTAATGAACCTTGACACCAGTATTTTTGTATACAATCTGAGTGATGGAAGATTGCTTAAGGAACTAACCATAGGCAGTTTGCCCCTGTTACAGCCTCGTGATACGGACATAGCAGGTGGATTTGAAGGTAATGAATATTACTATGTGAGCACCTCGGATAACAAATCTTTGTTTATATACCATCTTCCTGATTTTCAGCTTGTAAACAAATACGAAGACACGACACAGAGCATGTTACTGAGTGGAACGGTTATAGATTCGGGGAGTGTGTTGTTTTTGAAAGTACCTGCAACAAAAGACTCCATATTTGTAGAATACAAGACGCCTGAGGATACACCTGTGGTAGTATACAGTTGTCCTATGGGTACACACAGTATGGGGAGCAGCTTATGGCAATTAATACCCTATGACCAATATATTGATGTACACTTTGTCGATTCTACCTATATCTTTAAGCTGGAGTAAAGGAGGCAAGGTTATGAGTATATTTTTATTGCTACCTTTATTATAAAATTTCCTATAAAAGCGGATAACATGCCATCGCTTTAAAGAGGGTCAAGCCAGAATTAGATTACTGCTTCCTACCAGGAAGCCGGGCTGTATATTTGAAAGAACGGGGGTTTGCCATTATAATTATAATGCGCTGCTAGCTCAATTGGGAGAGCAACGGACTCTTAATCCGTGGGCTGGGGGTTCGAGTCCCCCGCGGCGCATTTTCGGTAGAAATATGAGGAAATTTAATTTTTTAGCGGAAAATATAAAGAGTACATGGATGCCCGTTGAAGTGGCAAGAATTGCAGGGGTGGTTTTGAAGGTTGTTAAAATGGATAGGGAATATAAATGGCATGTACATCCCGAAGGCGATGAGTTGTTTTATGTGCTCGAAGGTGAAATAGAAATCAAGACACAGAATGGAGTTTTGAATTTGCGCAAGGGAGAGGGTACTATTGTGCCCAAAGATACACCTCATAAGACAAAAAGTAAGGGACAGTCTCTTGTTTTACTTATTGAGCCATCTTCTATGAATTCCTTTGGAATTCCCGTTGAATTGTGAATATTCTGTTCTTGTTTGTTGTCTCAATCCTGCCTGTTAATTACTGGATTGTTAGTCCGTTAAGCAGATACTCCCTGCAAAAATATCTTGAAGCAGAGGGCGCCAGGGAAAGAACCGACTGTAATATTGTCAATATGTCTTCTTATTATATGCCGTTGAGTTTTTTAAACAAAATAAAAAAAGCAAAAAACGGAATAAAGCTTTTTCCGGTTTCCTCTGGTAAAGACTACACAAGTTTTGCCAATGTTGATTACGGAGAGCAGAAAAGCGTACTTGAAGTTATAAATGTACCAAAAGCTCATAGGGAAGGGTATCTTGGACAGAATATCACCATTGGAATATTTGATACGGGATTTGATTCAACGCATCCCGCACTGTTTCCGATTTTTTCTTCGGGCAGGGTAAAGGCCAGATACGACTTCAATTCGGGTGACCATTTTGTTGTAAATGGTACAAATATTACACCGGTGGATTCGGAGGTTTATATTAACTCAATTGCTCAGTGTGATTCTTATATTGCGTATTCAAAAGCATATCCGTCTGCCCTTCAGCAAAATGAAGAGAGCTATGAGCTGATTCTCGTCCATGGAGATAAGCACAGTGTGGTTTCACAAGCAAGAATGCCTGTGCAGCCTGATATCACCTGTGCAAACGATTCTGTTTTCCTTGTGTGGGAACAGAGAGATGGGCTTGATATGGATATCTTTGCAGCGAGTTATTACGGCATGAGTGCTTCATCGTCCGTTCAATTGACAAACGACATTGAAGATGACCTGTATCCGTCCATAGACAGACAGGGAGATTATGAGTATATCACGTTTTATAAGAAAAATACCGGCATTTACATTTTTAAGGCAAAGCTGCCGGATATAATTGATACCATAACAATTCCTCTTTCCATGCAGGTATATGGACTTGCAACCTATGTAATGGATAGTACCATTTATTTGAGCGTGAATTTTGATACATCCTTTGCCGTTTACAGACTTTCAGATACCTCGTATTATCTTTTGAAAGAACAGAGTGGTAATTTCCCTGTTGTGTTTAAAGATAACAATGCGCCTTTTGT
>JALTEL010000120.1 GCA_027073945.1 Caldifarciminota bacterium
TATCAGCCATCCTTCACTGTGTAGAGATCAGTCAACTAAAGCACTGATTTCCAGTCTTAACTCCAAGATTTCTGAATCCAGATATAAAAATAAAAATCAACTGAGTAAATTTATAGAAGGCGCTCCAAAAATAAGTATTATTACGCCTTCATATAATCAAGGCAATTATATTGAAGATACAATAAAAAGTGTATTAACCCAAAACTATCCAAATCTAGAATATATCATTATAGATGGGGGTTCTACAGACCAGAGTGTAGAAATAATTAAAAAGCATGAAAACTATTTAACATATTGGGTTAGTGAAAAAGATAGAGGCCAGGCCCATGCGATTAATAAGGGCTTTCGTATGGCAACTGGTGATATCTTGGCATGGTTAAATTCAGATGATTTCTACTATCCTAATGCCTTAAACTACATAGCTCAAGCTTATCAAAAATATCCTAATGCAGGGCTTTATATTGGTAATGGCTTTATAACAGACAAAAAAGGCAAAATTATCAGGCCTTATTCAAATGGCGTAGGGTTTGATGTCAGTGTGCTCATACATGGCCAGTGCTACATACTCCAACCCTCTGTCTTTATCAATAGACAGGCAGTTGAAAAAGTTGGTTATCTTGATGAATCTTTACATTATGAAATGGACGTAGACTACTGGATACGGATTGGTAAAGAATTCGATGTAGTTGTGATGGACGAACCACTTGCAGCTTCCAGATGGCATGAGGACATTAAGACTAATGCAGGAGCTTTTAAACGATGGTATGAAATTTACAAAATTTGTCGCCGCTATACCGATAAAGTTATCACCCCCGGGCTTTTGGTTGAGTTCTTTCTCACATTAAAAAAGGATTTTGTGCTGCAGGATTTAAGGGATTTGGGAGTAGACTTTAGAGAAATAGCTAAGAAATTACATTCACTAACTTATTCCCTAACACAAAATGCTCTGAATCTGGATAATAATATTCCAGTTGGGAGGGGAATATACTTTGTTCCAAAGAAAAAAGCTGAATCTCCACAGAAAAGAAAAGGGGTAGCTGCTCTATCTGTTGTTCATGCCTTAGGCAGCAAACCAAGGGTAGATGTTGTTCTTCAGGCAACAGGAGTGCATGCATGGGGCGTTGGAAGGGGCTGGGAAAATGCGGCTAAGAAGTTGGGAGTATTAAATCGCGTGTTCGTGCCAAAAGCAAACTGGGGGGATCTGGAAGTTAACTATGATGATGGACTATGGTCATATTTAGCAGATCCGCAAGCAGATATAATGATCCTTCTCGGTTTTGATTGGCATTCGCAAATGCTGCATTCTTCCACCAAGTGGCGAGATCGTTGGATGAGCTCAAGTATAAAAAAGATCCTCTATGTTCAAGAGTCAATCGAAAATAATTGTCAATTGTTCAAAAATGACTCGATGAAAAAGGGAGTTATTTCAGCCGCAAGCTGTGTTGACGCAATTGTTTATACTGATATATCTGACAAAGCTTTCTTGAAAAAAACCAATAAACCAATTTTATGGCAAACCTTTGGTGTTGATGATACTATATTTAATAGTCATAAAAGTTTTAATAAACGAATCGGAAGAGCATTTTTCAGAGGAAAAACCACTCCCTTCTTTAATAACAGAATATATGAACAAAGGCGTGAACTTATAAAAGCTCTGTTAGACAAAAACTTAATTCATCTATTGCCATATAAAGATAGTCCTGTCACTCCAGAAGAGATTGCTGAAGACTTTAATAATTACCAAATTGCTCTAAATTTACCCTCTCTCTTTTCTAATCATCCTACACGTGTATTTGAAGCAATGGCCTGTGGTTGTTCTCTAATTACTAACGTTACTGGAAATTCACAAGCAGATAATCTTTTTAAACACAGGCAACATTTGATGTATTATAACAATAAAGAGGAGTTGTTCCGTGCAATTAAATTACTCTCATCCGATAAAGAATTTGCAGAGCAAATTGCAAAAAATGGCAGAGCGTATATTTTAGATAATTTTACTTTAGACAAACATCTGCTTGAAATTATAAATTGGATAGACAAAAATAACACCACTACTGAGCCCCAGAAAAAAGAATACATAAAGGCTCAGCCTATGCATAGGGCAATTACATTGCATACTCCTGTCACAAAAAGTGATCAGAACCCCACTGGACTTGTTGAACCAATTCATATCACCAAAAATAAAAAAAAGATCGTAATTGACGGCGTCATATTTTATTTACAGCACAATCGGCCAGCCGGTATCAGTCGGGTCTGGAGGTCTTTGTTGATTGAATTGTCTCGCTCCACACTGGCCGAAAATATACTGCTATTGGATAGGGCTTCAACGGCTCCTTCGATTCCTGGAATAAAACGTAGGCTCATAAAGTCTTATCATTACACATCTTTTCAGGATGACTCCCTTTATTTGAAGCATATATGCGAAGAAGAAAATGCTATATTATTCATTTCAACGTATTACACGTATTCTGAGAATGTACCTTCGGTTATTATGTTGCATGACATGATTCCTGAAATAAAGGGCATGGATTTGACATTGCCTGAATGGAAAACAAAAGTCAAAGCCATCGAGAAGGCAAGAGCATATTTTGCAGTTTCCCAATCAACAAAAAATGATTTTAAAAAGCTGTATCCACAGTATTCAAATAGAAAAATTTTTGTTACTCATAATGGCATTTCGGATAATTTCAGGCCAAACAGTATGGAAGAAATAGCCAAATTTAGGAAAGAGTATGGAATTCAAAAACCATATTTTATGTTGGTTGGACATAGATTGTTTTATAAGAATGTCATGCTGTTTTTCAAGGCATTTTCCAAGCTAAAAAACAAATCCGACTACGAAATCCTTTGTACGGGAGGACATAGTGAGCTTGAAAAAGCCTTTATTCCCTACATTCAGGGAACAAGATGCCATGTTCTCTACCTAAGTGATAGAGACCTTTCAATCGCATACAGTGGTGCGATAGCACTAGTCTATCCTTCCAAATATGAGGGGTTTGGACTGCCGATTCTGGAAGCCATGAAATCAGGGTGTCCGGTTATTACCTGTTCCAATTCTTCAATACCAGAAGTAGCCGGAGAAGCCGCCTTTTATGTCGATGAAAATGACATATTAGGTATGCGAGACAGTCTTCTAACAATTCAAAATTCAGACATTCGAGATACTTATATCGAAAGGGGATTTAAGAACGTCAGGCGTTTCTCTTGGAATAAGACAGGCAAACAGATAGTTCTTTCAATAAATAAGATTATTGACAGCCTTAAGGATGTTTCTTTAAAGCAAAAAGATAATATACATATTGCCCTCGAGTATCAAAAAGCACATGAATTGTATCAGCAGGG
>JALTEL010000121.1 GCA_027073945.1 Caldifarciminota bacterium
TTTCACTAAAGCGGTAAACCCACAACCCATGGGCCCTTTCTCCGTTTTTTGTTTTTATTACTGCCAGGGGCAGAATAAAAATTTCCGATCGAGCGCTCAGTCTATTTATATTGAGGATACTATATTTGTTGAATTGCATTTGTCAAACATTTTTTGATAAAAAAATAAGAATAAATGCCCAAAACAAATTTTATTTAATTATTGCAACTCTTCCGTCGGGACGTCCTGGATTGATAATACCTTTTCTATAACTCCGATCTTCGCCGTCTTTGCATTTGAATCTTTTTTTCGCTTCCCCCAAGAGCAGCCAACCGTCTGCTGCTCTCCAGGCTGATCAGGGCATCAAGTCCTTTACGGACAAGAGATGTTTTTTCTTTTATTCCAGTAAGTTTAGAAGACCGCTCAACAAGATCATCCTTGATATTTAATGTAGTTCTCATTTTTTAAACCTCCTGATATATGCATAAATGATATATACCAAGGCGGGCGATGTCCGCAATCCATTTGTCTTTCCCCAATTTCTTGTTTTTTTAACAGTAATTGAGGAGTAAGGCACTAACATGTATCATTCAGATGGATAATGCAGGGAATTTTAAGGAGAGAGCTAACGACATACTCTACAGCCTTGTTATCTTTTAGTTATTAATACAGTATGTTACGATTTTTTCGCAATGAATGGCAGAGGTGTTTAAAAAGGGGATACCAAATTTATCTTCTTTTAAAATTAATGGCAATTCCGTACAGCCCAATATTAATGAGTCAATTTTTTCTTTCTCCACCATTCTTTGGGCAATAGTCAATAATTCATCTCTTGTTGAATCTTTCAAGATGCCTAATTCAATTTCTGAGAATAATTTATGGTGTATGAACTTTTGCTCATCCTCTGTTGGGGTGACCATAGAAATACCATTTAAAACAAATGGCTTTTTATAAAAATCTGCCTCCATTGAGAGTTTTGTTCCCATTAAACCCACATTTTTAAGACCTAATTCTTGAGCTCTGCTGCATGCTGCCTCAACAATACTCAATAAGGGAAGAGGGGATTCTGATTCGATTTGATCGAAAACGATGTGAGGAGTATTTGATGCTATTGCGACAAATTCAGCCCCTGCAAGTTTTAATGAATTTATTTTTGTTAGCAACCATTCCGAAAGACCAGTCCAATTATTCTCGCTTGCAAAGCTCATGAATTCGTGGAGATTGGCACTATAGACCAAAATTTCCGGATAGGCATATTCGGTATATTTGGTATTAAATGCAGCTATGATTTCTTTATAATAATCAACTGTTGATTCTGGCCCCAATCCTCCAAGTATCCCGATATTCTTCATTTTTTCCTTTAATGTCTTCTATGATAGCCTAAAAATAAATTTTATATAGTCACGTTTATATTTTTTAAGATAACCCACTCAACAACGACAGGTTGGGCATTTATACTGACAATCTATGCTCTCTCAATATTTCATCTTTTCTTTTTTCTAATCCACTAATTTTATAAACAAAACGAGATATTCCAGTAATAATTTTTTCGATACTTTCAACACAATGTAATATAAAATCGTCTGAAAGGTAGATTATCCATGGTTCCTCATTACTTGTTGCTGCATCTATCCATGTTGATGGCCAATTTTCGTTTTTTATACGTTTCCAAAATCGCTTTCGCTCTTCAGGTGGCCATTCAAATCCAAAATGGAACATCTTGTTTCTATAAGAAAATAAAACTCTTAGCAAAATATCCAGATCGTTAGGAAGGAAATCCTTTAAACCTACAGCTTTGGATAATTGCAAAATACCTGCAACTAAATCTTTTCTTCGATGATTTTTAGTCCACACAAAATGACAGTCCCATGTGTCAATAGCTGCTTTCTCCCACCGTGAGTGATCATTGGGATGTTTATTGTCTGAGAAAAAATTATTTTTTATACCGAAAAAAGATTGATAAAAAATTGATTCCAGAAAAGGAGCTAACATTCCCACAGCAGCCATACTATGAGCTGCACTTTGATAGACAGAGCAATGAAATTTACACAGTTTTTTATCAATTAAATGCTCTATGTAGTCTTCTCTTTCTCCTTTTGCATTTTCTATAAAATCATCTATTTCATTAATGTCCTGAGTAGTTTTACTGCCCTTTTTTTTATGAACTGACAACAAACCCCTTATTGCTATCAGGTGGGCCTCGTAATCTAAATTAGGGATAACGGTACAAGCCCAATCATCAGGAGTCTCAGTTAATACTTCATCGATTTCTGATTGAATGAAAAATTTCTCGATATCAGAAGATTTTTTCATTATTTATAATCTCTTTTCTTCAAGCCCCAATGACACACATCACCTGCCGCCAACATGCGGGGCAATAAACTTGTCAATACCACCAAACTGTATACGGGGTTGGTGTTGAAAAACCGCTGCACTGTTGGCGGTCAGCGTGTATGTGATTGTGTACGCCCGGCATGGGCGTGAACTTATGGGGTGCAAGTCCCCTATACGTGAGTTCTGTTAACTTGAGTACTTGTTAGCACAAGTATTAGCCGAAAGCAAGGGTGGAATCGTGGGGGACAGTTCGAAGGGCTTGAGCAGAACGAAAGGCGAGCCGCAGGCGAGAGTGACCGCAGGCAACGGCAACCTGGAGTGCAAAACTATGAGCCGACGAACTTAAAACACCATATAAGGCCTGGTTTGCAGGGTAAGCCAGTACAACACGTCGAAGCCTTTGGATTCAGGGGACAGGATAAATGCTGTGGTTGTGTAGTGAAAATTCACGTTCTTATCCCAGTGAAATCTGCTTTGCTGGCATTGAGCATTTTTTGCAATAACTCCCGGCTTATGACCATACCTGGGAACCAATGTCCAGGAATCTTAGGTTGTTGCCTACTGTGATGGAACACGAATAATGGACATCACCTGTAAAAGATATTTCATTGTGCCTTTCAAGATAACTTGTCTGGGTACTGGGCAGGGTAGAGGACGTATACGATTGTCCGCAGGACAACCCACAGGGTGGGCAAAGCCCATCAACTCAGCATACATCATAGTAGCCAAACGCCGGGAGTAATGCCCCGGACATGATGAAAGGTTGAAAGTCAAGAGGGAAGGGAAAGGTGTTCATTAGCTCTGTGGATACAGTGAGTCCGAATGGAGGAGTAATGAATATGCGCATGATGGGAAACTGTCCTTCAAGTAATTTGCCCTATTACCCTGAAAATCGGATAAAGCGTACATTTTACACCAGAAACACAACTTTATGAGCGATAGGTGATTGAAAGTATAGGGTTTTTACACATATTTTGAAGGTGTATGTAATATTTATATACGTACACGTTA
>JALTEL010000122.1 GCA_027073945.1 Caldifarciminota bacterium
CGCAATGTTTCCGGGCCTGTGGCTTTGTAAACGGCATTGGGCTCATTGCCTATGTACTGCCCGGGCCTTTGTAGAAGAACAAGAGAACTACCGAATGGATGCATGAACTATATAGAAAATCTTATGTTAAGGACATCCCCATCCTGAACCACATATTCTTTGCCCTCAAGATGCATGAGATTTAATCTTTTTGCCTCATTATGTGAACCTGCTTTGATAAAGTCATCGTAATGTATGACTTCTGCTCTGATAAAACCTCTCTGTATATCGGAATGAATTTTACCGGCAGCTTCAAATGCCGTTTGTCCCTTTCTCAGTGGCCATGCCCTTGTTTCTTTTTCTCCTGCCGTGAAAAATGTCACCATGGACAGATAGTCTCTGACCGTTTGTTCAAGTCTGTCAAGCGAGCTTGCTTCTATGCCGTATAACTTGAACATATCCGCTCTTTCGTCCTGTGGTAGTTCCATAACCTCCTTTTCAACGGACAGGGATGAGATTATTATGGGAAAGCCCAGAGATGAAATTTTTTTGGTATCAATATTGCTCATGCTTGATTCTTCTGCATTAACAAGTATTATTCTTGGCTTTGCGGATACAAACGGGTAACCTGCGAGCATTTTTTTCTCGCTGTCCTGAAGATTCATGGTGAATATGGGCATTTCATTCTCAAGGTGTGTGGAAATCTTTTCGAGCAGTTTTAGCTCTTTCGGGTCGGATTTTTTTGCAGCTACCTCTTTTTTCAGCTTTTTTATGCGGTTTTCCGCGAACTTCAGGTCTGAGAGGGTAATTCTCAGATTAATTTCATCAAAATCATTCTGCATGTCGAACGGAGGATAAGAAGGCACAATCTGGATTAGCATGTCATACGGCATGAGGGATTGGATAATTTCCGCGGCTCGTTCTTCCCTGTACAATTTTCCGAACCCTTCAAAATCTCCGATTTCCAGCATTATCGGTGTAATTTTTTTTGCATTTACAAGCTTTGCAAGTGTATAAAGCCGCTCGTCCTTAAAACCAAATGCGGCAATGGAAGATAGATACCCCCTCTGCTTTGTTGCATGTTCGCCTGCAAGTAAGTGGAACAGCGTGCTTTTACCGCACTGCGTACTGCCTATGATGGCTAATTTCATTCGGGCAGTTTTCCTCTCGCCTTCATACCCTTGATAGTATTCAAGAGCAGCATGTAATTGGTTACAGGCCCGACTCCCCCGGGCACAGGCGTGAGAAAGGCAGCTCTGTACTGAACTTTTTCCATGTCAACATCACCCAGTATCTTTCCCTCAACAACACTTATGCCTACATCAATGACAAAAGTGCCTTCCTTTACCATGTCAACCGTCACCAGTCCGGGATGGCCTGCTGCTGATATCAATACATCTGCCGAAAGCAATTCCGATTTTAAGTCAGCTGTTTTCGTATGGCAGATAGTAACAGTTGCATCCTCCCTGAGAAGCATATGCACGAGAGGCTTGCCAACAATATTGCTCCTTCCTATAATAACAACCTTTTTCCCTTTTAAAGAGTATCCCACTTCATTAATGAACTGCATAACCGCAAGCGGTGTTGCGGGAAATAGACCGTCCAGTCCTTTGAAAAGTGCGCTGATATTGCTATCAGTAACACCATCCAGGTCTTTCCAGACAGGAATGAGATTGAGAAACTCCTGCTTGAATCTTGCCACAAAAGGTCTTGTTATCAAAATGCCATCAATGTCGTCATTATTGGCAGAATCGGTTATAATATTTTTTATTTCCACTTCAGAGGTGTTTGAATCTATGGACTTTAAATAGAATCCGAAATTGTTTTGCTCGGCAATCTTACGAAAATTCTTTGCATAAACGGAAGAGGGTTTGTCTTCTTCATTGTATATGAAGATTATAATTGGCTTGAAATGTGCCCGCTCGATCTCTTTTTTGATTTTTGCTTTCAGTCCTGCAATTATTTCATTCCCACTTATTAGCATGTTTATATTATAAGAGATTGTTTACAGATTTCAAAACAGTTTTACAGAGCCAGCTGCTTTAGAACTTACTATCGGGATGATAACCGATTCTGGGGAAAGGATTTATAACGCTTGAAGCCATATTCCATAGATGTGCGCTTACTCTCTTCAAATACCTTGCAAGCAACACGGAGATAACGGACATTTTCTTGTCCTTTGTATCATCTTTTAATATTTCCTCTATTAAACTGTCACAGGTTTTGCTGACATCCCCGTGTATTTTGAGAACTTTTTGTGCTCTTTCCTTGTCAGCCTCTCTTAAAGATAATCTCGTATCCTCAAATTCTTGCTCTATCAAAGAAGCCTTTTCCTTCAACGTTTGTATCACGCTATTCTGCTCAAGTTGCTCCGGATAGAATTTTACCAATTCAAATATATTCTTACAGTAATCTCCTATTCTCTCAAGGTCTATAACAAGCCCTGTCATAACCAGAGCTGCAACTATGTCATTTTTATCTCGTGAAAATACAAGATGTTCAAGTATTTTCCTGCGTATTTCTATTTCTTTTTTATTAACGGCTTTGTCAATATCGTAGAGATTCAAATCTATTTCAACCCTTTCAAACAATAATTCATTTACTTCTTTGAACATACGGCCTGTTTCGTCAAACATTTTTTGTATGTCCTGCTGTGCATCTTCCAGAAGGCTTTTCCCTTTCAAAAAATCAAGTATTTTTTTAAATGCCATGTCCTACCTCCATTTTATAAAAACAAGAAACGGTATAGCATAAAAAGTTATAACAATGTATAAAATTACAATCCATTTTTTTCTTACTGCAATTTCCGCCAGTTTCCTTGCAAGATACAGGGGAACTCTCTTTAATAAGAAATAAATGACAAGAATGCCAAAAATATTAAAGAGAAGGTGTGAAAAGGCCACTGTAATTGCAGCCGGATTTTTTGTTATAAGAGCGGCCAGTATGGCTGTGACGGTTGTTCCGATATTTGCACCTAACGTGTACGGAAAAATCTGCTCGAGTGACAGAATGCCGGCAGCTGCAAACGGAACTGCAAGAGACGTTGTAACGGAACTTGATTGCACAATGGAAGTCAAAAGCAGCCCGAACAAAAAGGACACGGCTGCATTTTTGAACAATAGTTCGTCTATGTAGCGTTCTATTCTTGAGAGCGTCATCTTTTTCATGGTATCAACAAGGAATTTAAGTGATAAGAAGAGCAGTGTAATTGCAACAATTTCAATGATAACAGGATTATTATGCATCAAATGCATTAAGAATTCCGATGTGGGCTTAACAATGAGCTTAACGGGTGAAAGCAGTTTGAATCCGCCGACATTTCCGAATATACGTGTCAGA
>JALTEL010000123.1 GCA_027073945.1 Caldifarciminota bacterium
TCTTCGGCAACATCGGTACTGCGGTCATAGCCATACTCGGCGCTACGGCCATGTTCGTCTTCGGGGTCATTGACTGGAAGGATGTTGAGAAGGCGATACCATGGGGGGTGCTGCTTCTGTACGGTGGGGCGATAACCCTCGGAAAGGGCATGCTCAAAACAAAGGCAACGAATTGGATGGCCGAGGGAATAGTTATGTATGTCGGAAGGAATCCCGAGGTTCTTCTCTTTGTTCTGATAGTCATAACCGTGCTTTTCACCGAGGTCATGAGCAATACCGCCGCTGTCGCACTCATGCTCCCGATAGGGCTCGGACTTTCCGCGGTCATTCCGGAACTGAATGTCGTGGCGGTTTCGATGGCAATCGCACTGGCAGGCGGTTTTGCCTTCGCCCTTCTCATCGGCAATCCCGGGAACATGATAACATACAGCACAGGCTATTACAGGCAGAGAGACCTGCTGAAAATAGGGGTATTTGCGGACATAATAGGAATATTTGTGATATACTTCGTGGCAATGACGGTCTGGAAATTCATGGGGGTATGGTAATGAGATGCTTGATACCGATAACACAGGAGATGAGGAACCCGAACGCCCTGAAAAGAGCGCAGATACTGTGCGATGAGATACACATTTTGTATGTGCTCGACAGAGCTCTTCTTGACAGAATGAAAAGGGAATCAGCGTATGTTCTGGATTCGGAGACACTTAAGGCAATAGAGGATACCGTGATAGGTTCCCAGAGGGAAGAGGCCACGGAATTTCTAAGAGCGGCTCAGAAACAGGGGAAGAAAGTGCAGCTTCATTTTGAGGTAGGCGATTATCCGGAAGTTCTGGAGCGCCACATCCTCAGATTGAGACCGCAACTTTTGATGACCGACGCATTCAGCCGAAGCCTGCTTTCTTTGAAAGTTCCCATATGGGTTGATGCGGGGAATGAGATAAAGAGATGTGTGTTTGTGGTTGAATCTGTGACTAAAATAAGGAATCTCAAGAAAGATTTTGAGCTCCTTCGGACCGTTTGCGGAAGAATTCAATGCGATATGGGAATATTCTCCAAATCAAACGAAAGAAGTACAATAGAGACACTCAAAAGATTTGCAGAAATAACGGGCTTAACCGGTGCCGATCTTTTATGTCTTCAGTTTTTTGATAGGAAAAGTATAAAAACTGAGAGGTCTTTTATTATACTAAGTAATTAGATATATCATATAGAATGAGAAAGTTTTAAACCCATCTTCAATAGTATTTAAAGGCCGAGCGGTGCGACGTTGAGTATTGATATGATTTCTCGCTGCTGGTGTTTGATCTGGGTGGTTCTGATGATGGTTCCTTTTCCGTCCAGTGTGAGTTCTATTCGTTTGATTCCGTCGAGTATTTCCAGTGCTTTGATGGAGCTGAGTTCTTTTCCTGATTCTTTGAGTATCTTTTTGATTAGTGAGAGAAGGAGCACTGCCAGGATGCATATGAAAACGTGGGCCTTGACATGCTGCTCGGTATAAACATACATGGGTCTTACTTCCACGATGTCTTTGAGTGTTTGGAAGAACTTTTCAACCGTGTCCCTGTCATGATATACATGGGCGATTTCGACAGGAGATAGATCGGGGTTGGATGTCTCCAAAATGAACTTTCCATCCAGCCTCGAAGCTTTTTCCATCTCTTTCTCTATCGGTTCGAACTTCAGCCTGGGAGAGCCCCGTTGATTGATTTTTATGTCAAAGTATCTCTTTGTCTTGTACTTCTCCAATATGGTGCATGTCCTATGATAGACCTGCTCCTTTGTCTTGAGATTTCTCTTGCCACATCCATTCTTGACCCGTTCCAGACTCTCTACGGTCCTAGCTATCATTGTTTCTCTGAATATCCGGTCATCCTCTGCCTTGCTCTTGTTCCAACAGATTATCCAACGCTTTCCATCAACCATCTTTTCTGCGAGCCATATCTCACGTTCCTCAGAGTAGTTCGTTAGAACAGCCCTGGTATACTCCTCATCAGGGACCTTAGACACGATCTTGATTTCTGATGCCCCCATCTTCCTGGCCACGATGTAATTGTACCCCAAACCCAAGAGCTGGTCAAGGTTTTCCTGCGATATCATTCCACGGTCAATGATGATCACAGGGCTTTCCAGTCCAAACTCAGTTTTCAGTTTCTCTGCAAAGCCCTGGACGGTCGTAACGTCCCTCACGGAACCAGGAAAGACATCATGAGTTATCGGGATACAATCACTGTCAACCCCAAGTCCGATGTTGATCTGCAATTTATCATCTCTGTGGTCAGTGCTGTGACCATACTCACCAAGCGGGCATTTCGTGCCCTCGAAGTATGTGGATGTGAGGTCATAGAAGATCGTGGACGTGTCTATGCCATATATCCGTTTGACGGTCTTGTACAGCTCTTTCTGGACATTTAAAATAACCTCGTCAGTGAGGTAATTCATCGCATTGTAGAATATCTGGGGATGGACCTTATCCGGAGGTATATCCAAGAATACTGGCAGGGCGGTCTTCTCATACCAATCCTTAAGCCTATTTCTGCTTACTGGCTCAACGGGCTTTGGGACAAAATTATTTGGTGGGCAATTCTAGGGCTTTACAATCCTCTTCTGTAAGCTTGATTGTGCGTGTATGATAGTGAGCGGAGTATTGTTCCAGGAATTCAGTACTGTCCCAATTTATACCGCAAAATGATACATCAAGAAATCCTGCCATGTCCACAAATGGTTCGTTAACCCTTCCATCATTGCAGGTGAGGTGTTTCTCTTGAATTCGGTCATGAAATCCCAGTAGAATTGGAAGAGATGCAGATGGGCTTCCAGTCTGCTCTTCTTTTCGGAGAAGCATTTTGTCTTTCGGACCAGCCTGCCGTTCCTTTCTCTCAGTATTCCGTTGAAGTTTTCTATATTCGTGGTTTCTATGTCCTTCGGATCCGGGGTTCCGTAGATCATTCTTTTCTCCTTTCTCACGAGTCTTCCGTTCTCTCTGATCTTTACAAGTTGACCGTAATCGATGCATGTCTTCGCATAGTACTCGGATAAAAGATTGACATAGTCCCTGTTTCCATCGGTAAATATCTCTATCTTGTTCTCAGGGAATGGCAGTTCTGTCCTCTCGAATAGCTGTTCCATCATTTTGCGACAGGTGTTCTTAGTCCACTTTCCAACGGCAAATCCCGCAAAGAAGTAGGTGTTTCTCTTTATGCATGCATATATCCATGCGTCACCTTCTTCAGCCCGAGCTGAGCTTTCACGCTCAACTTTCTTCTGTTTTTTTTAACCGTGGACCAGAGTTCGTCGCATTCGAAGGGCGTAAGTCC
>JALTEL010000124.1 GCA_027073945.1 Caldifarciminota bacterium
GGGATATTTATGAAAACCTGACAGAGGATGAGAAGAGGCAACCAGCATCGGTCCTTCTTTTGGATATAAAACCGCACAACAGTGATACAGCATCTTATGCCTCGCTATCCACACTTTTGAATGATGCGGGAACTGACGAAAGTGATATGGAATATCTGGAGGTTATAATCAAAGGAGATTCGGGAAAGTTTCATATTGATATTGGTCCTGATGTATCCGAGGATGCCATATGGAGAGATAGGCAGGGGACTGTGAAGGGTTTTCATAATAACTCGACAAATATAGATTCCATTGACACCGAAGACAAGAACCATGACAATATTTTTGAAGCAAAAGATGAAGACACAGGACTTGACGGGGTATTTGGCTCTGATGGCAGTTGGGGTGCAGGGAGTTCTGATGATGGTAATGACGATTATACAGCATACAATTCCAAGACTGGCAATTACAGCGGAGTTGACGGAACGGAAAAGAACGGCAGGTTTGACACTGAGGAGCTCAAAGCAGACCTAATACTTGATACTATGAATTCTTATTTTGAATATACGATTGATTTATCAAACTTAAATGATACAAACCTTGTGAGTGTCAATGCAAAAGGCTTCAAACATTATCTAATCCCTTTGAAAAATCCGTATTTCTACAGAAAATTTGGTAACCCTGATTTTGAGAACATAAGAGTTTCAAGGATGTGGATTGACGGCATAGATAAAGAAAGTGAATTCTACATTGCGGACATGTCCATAGTCGGGAATAAGTGGCAGAACATCGGGGTATTTACAACAGATAGCCTGAATCCTGTGGATACAACAATCGAAAAGATAGGAGTTTATACCGTTGGCGTGAGAAACAACAGTGCCTATACGACACCTCAAGGAGTTTATGTTGAGAGGGACCCCCTAACTGGAAAGCTGCAGGAAGAACATTCACTGGCATTCAAATACAGCAATATACAACCCGGGCATTACGGAGTTGTTAGATATTATACTCTCCAAAATCAGGATTTTCTCAGTTATAGAAAGATTGAGGTGTTTGTCAGGCCAAATCCGGCTATTTCTCCTCCATACCCGGAGCTTGCTCTGAGATTTGGAGATACGCTGAATTATTATGAATACAGAATTAAATTTACCACTAATGAGTGGAAAAAAGTTGATATAGACATGGATTCTCTCGCACAATTTAAAAAGTCAGTTTCCGATACTGCCCAGCTGGGGATCGGAAAATTTTATACCAATGGCACAACGGGTATAATGGGCAATCCCAATTTTACAGCAGTCAGGGATTATTCAATTGTTTTGATAAATGACACGACATCTGCGCTGGGAGGAGAAGTATGGATTGACGAATTGAGGCTTGCAGCCCCAAGAAACGATCCAGGCACAGCTTACAGGTTCAGTACGGAATTGAGCCTGTCAGATATTGCAAAGTTTGATTATACGAGAGAGTACCTCTCCGAGAATTTCAAACCACTTGTAGGTGCGGGGCGAAGGGATAGGAGTGTATCGGACAATTTCTCAGCAAGTGCTAATTTCGGCAAATTTCTACCCCCCAAATGGGGATTAAACCTTGCAACAAGTTATCAAAGAAGCAATCAGCTGAGCTATCCGAAGTACGAAACGGGTACGGATGTTTTATTAAATGAAAAGCAAAAACAGAAGGAAATTACAAAGTCCAGTAATAGGTCTTACAGATTAAATGTTGGCTTAAGCACAACGGGCTCAAGAGTTATAAATATTCTACTCGTACCATTTTCTTTCTCTGCTTCAAGAGCAAAAGGCCTCAGCTTAAGTCCCACAAGTTTCAGAAATACTTATACAGATGCTGCGAATGCTTCTTACAACTATAATCCCAAATTTGATTTTAAGGTTCTGGGTATCACGTTTAAGCCTCTTCCCACAAATATATCTTCCGGGGCGAGTTTTTCCCATTCGGATAATCTCAGCCGTAACTATACTTCAGGCAGTATAACTCATGATACATCAAAAACTCTAACGTACAGATATGGTGTTCAATACGGTTTGTTTAAGAATTTTACGACTTCTTATTCCAGATCTACATCAAGAGATTTATTCTGGGGAAATCAAAAATGGGGGACAGAATCCGGCATGCAGGAAAGCTTTTCAACGGGATATTCCCTGAATGTTTTTGGTATAATTTCCCCTTCCGCTTCATTCACTGGCAGATATAACGAACAGAGTACAAGGCAGATGCAGGTTGACAGCAGCATGCATATTATGAATGTTAGCAATTCAGGCAATATATCCCTTGGTTCGCAGATAGGATTGAAGAAGATGCTCAATGCAGTTGCCTCACTGCGGCAGGAATCTCAGGATACGGCCCCCAAAACTCCATGGAATTACCTGTTATTGCAATTGCATAATCTTACAAATCTGTTTGGAGACCCGCGTGTTACCTATTCTATAAACAGAACATCAAGCTATAGAACGCTTGAAAAACGTCCCAGCCGTTCGTATAGACTGGGCATTGACGATGTTACAGGTTCGGAGATGCTTGACCCTGCGCAGGTTCAAAAAACGCCTTCGAACAATTTTCAAGTACAGGGCGCGCTCACTTTCCCGTTTCTTAATCTAAATTACAGGTACGGATATGTTGATAGTAGAAACTATACATATACCTCTGCTGCATGGAGCAGAAACAGGACATGGCCTTCTTTAACCGGGAACCTGACAGGTGTTCTAAACAAATTTTTTAAAAGTAGTAAATTTATGTCCAATCCTTCTTTATCATTTACATATACTGTAAGTGAGCAGCAAAGCGGTATAATAGGGGATTCTCTTAAACAGGTGTCAACGACAAGGAATCTCATGCCACAATTTAATGTCAATTTTTTCAGAAAAATAAATCTCAGTTCCAATTTTAACTGGAACAAATCCAGTTCAGAGTCACAGCGTGGTGTGCCACAAACGACAACCTCGGAAGATAGATCTGTCAATTCTTCACTCTCGTATTCCTTTAGTTCACCCTCTGGCATAAAATTGCCTTTCGGGAGAATACATATAAGAAACCAGGCAACTATAAGCATTTCCAATACCTATACGAAGAGTTTGCAGAACAGAAAGGACGGCACGACAGGAGAGGTTACCCCTTTGAAAGATATGGATATGCTAAGCTTTGTATTAACCATTGCTTACAATTTCTCAAGAGATATAAATGGCAGTCTTTCCTTCAGGAAAACATCGAATAATAACAATCAGAATGGTTCCAAAACATCGGATACCTCTCTGAGTGCCAATGCAACCTTTACATTTTAGATTATGCTGCAAAAATCTCAAAAACTAACCATTTATTTTT
>JALTEL010000125.1 GCA_027073945.1 Caldifarciminota bacterium
TATTAATATCATACATATATCTATATAATCATATACATCATATATCCTTGCTTATCCCATCATTTTCTTTTTTGTCACGAAATGGGGAATTCTATACCCCCTGGCCAAACTTTTGCTCTGTGGCCTTCTCATGGCCAAATACGATGAAATGCCGGCCATATGGGTAACAGAAGAACAAAGGCTTGGCCAGGTAGAGGTCTTGCATCTTTCGTGGTGTTAATTTCTTCAACTGGGCGCCCTGGTACAGGAACAGACAACAAAAACAAAGGGCTTAACCCAACAAACAACAAAGAACAGAGATCTTATGAACCTAAAGGGTTTCTGCATTGTGAACTTTCTTTGAAAATTTCTTGACACCAATTGTCACCAACCATAAAATATGTGCTATATAAACTTACCCCATTGTCTAGACAATGGGGTAAGTTTAGTCTATTCTTGCATTTGGGACTTTCCATGGAACGGAAAAATTTTCTTCGAATGGTTGCAACGCTTTGCCTCTATTGTCTCCGACACATTGCCTATTATAGAGCCGGGTGGTGCAGAGGATCTCTTATACTTCGAACCCAATTCTGGGTGGCTGTTAACGGGAATTTCATTGATATCTGTGTCCTAGAATGGTGTAAGCTATTTGGTGACCGGCGCGGTAAACATCACTGGGAAAAAGCTATTTCAGACCCAAAATCTTTTCAGAATGAGTTACTAAAAGATTTGGAGGTGACAGAAGCCGAGTTCAATGCGTATGTTGTTGAGATGAAAACCTATCGAGATAAATACGTCGCTCATTTGGATCCAGTTGAAAGATTTGATATACCCAAATTGGATATTGCCAAAAAGAGCGTTGTCTACTTGTACAATTATCTACTTGCACAAGAGGATAAAAGTGGATACTTCATCGATGCACCTAGAGATGCATCCCGATTTTATGAGGACGCTTTTAAAGAAGGAATATCAGTATATAGAAAGGTAACAACGACATAGCATTTTTCTGCACCTGCCGCTATGGAGCGCCAGCGGAATAGCGGCAGGTGAGCTTGGTCGTTATGCGTAATATATGGATGGTCGACTTAGGTAATTATAGTGGACCCGTCCAATATAAATGCCAATGTGTCTGTCGTTGCAGTCTCTTGGGGCGGTTTGTGCACAGACTGAGCAGCTCCAATCCGGTACCCTACATCCCAGAGAGTTAATCTGTCCGCTGGGGAGTAGCGTACATAACCACCTTTTATTTATTGCCCCGGGGTCTTCAAGGTGTACTGGATGGATTCTGCGAAGAACTGATTTTAAAAGCCGAAAGTTTGAGGGCTGGGAACTTTTTGGTATCTATGAAGATGCAGGCTTTCCGATCTTACTATTCTAGTATAACGGTTTTGGTGTAAAAGAAGTTCTGCGAAGCAGGATTTGAATGAAGGGCATTTATGCCCTGAGTCTTTTACACCGATGTTATCGGCCGTCTCTATAACAATTCATTTATCTCTTCGTAAAAGCGAAGAAATTATCATAGCCCATTTTATAGAGTCAAAAACCAGTGTAGCGAGAGATGGTTTGCTTCCATGGGCGTCTCCCATTTTCGAACGAAGGGTTTGCATAACATAGGCAGCCTGAGATATAGCACCTTTTAGGTTTTCGCAAAATTTTTTAGCTTTATCCTCTTCCCAACCCAGCTGAATAAGCTCGGCATGTAAGTTGTCTAAAGCTTTGACTGCAGCAAGTGCTTTATTTACCTTCTCTTGAAAGGAAGCTTTGCCGATGTTCCCCAAATCGGGGTACCTTTTATAAATCCGCGTGCACACCGAGTCTACTGCGCCACATGCAGCGGTAATGGCGCCACTTAGGTCATATGGTAAACGCTCAGCGGCCTTTGAAAGATCTTCACATGCATCCTGGGGAAGATTTATAAGGTCAGATGGGTGTAAAACATTAATCTGAATCAATCTATCTTCTATTAAGGCCCAGCCTATATTTTGGAGAACCTCATTAAGACGTTCCCGATAACTCTGATTTTGCTTAATAAGCTCCCTTGCTATGTTTAGAACAAACCGCTCCTTCTGGTCATTGGGCAACTTAGAGTATAACTTCCCAATTTTAGCTTTATACGCTCTTTTCCTTGTCTTATGGGAGTAATCTTGCTCTTTGGTAAGTGTCCAGTCGGGAGCTAAGCCAGCGAGTTCGACAATACGTTGGACATCATCGCTGTCTAGCTCAAATAATAAGCTGGCAATTGGTCCCCAGGGTTCCAAAGCAGTTGATTTAGATAATTTATCAGACGATTCAAATGAAGCCATAATACTCCCCTCGCAGTGATATTCTAGAGATAGCATATAACTCGTCCATATCCGAACTGTTCAGATATGCCATCAAATTTGGATGTATATGCGAACTGTTCGCATATACATCCTTTATGGACGACTTTTTATTCTTTTAGTCATGTTCCGCCTCCTATTAAAAGGTTGTCAAGGGAACTTTTTATTGCAGGAAGATTCTTTGCACTAACATGAGTATCAATCTTTGTTGTTTTTGAACTAAGCTGGACCCCAATGTCAAAGTCACTTCTGATTTGAGTTAAGGTGCATGGAAACAGTATTGTTGTGGTTCTCGGTTAAACAGCCTTTCTCAATTTTGAGGTATCCCAGTAGACCTCTGTCTTGAATTCGCTTGGAAACCTCCGTCGTTTCATTGCACCCTTCTTCAATTTCTACCTCAACACATTGTCCCGTTGTTGGGACCCACTATAGGTTTTACCTGATTATCTTATATTCTCTAAACTATTTATATACTCCAAAAGTTCATCATCTAAATTAAACCAATCACCATGATTATTACAATACTTAAACCGTCTATGAAGTTCGTTCTCATCACTCATTGAGCCAGGAATAGTCTTTAAAATAACCAATCTCTCAGCAGAACCTGTTTGTAGTTGTCTCAATCTGTCATTAGGATCTTCAGAAAAACCAATTTTGATTTTCCCCGTTTCCTCTCCCTGAATAAAATAGACCTGTCCTTTTTTGATGCTTTTAATTCTTGGCTTCTGCCCACTACTATGTTTGCTTATTAAGATGCTAAGTATTCTTTTCTTTTTCTCATCACTCTCTTTTTCTAAACCGAATCTTTCCCTCATATTAATTATCGGAACAACTTCACCACGTACATTAATAACCCCATCTACATATTTTGGGACTCTCGGTACTTCGAGAATATTTTCATTCCTCAATATTTGAACTGCATAGGATAGATTTATTGCATAACGAACCTCACCGACACGAAATAAAACGTATCTCTCTGTCATAGCTTTCAAAACCTCCTCT
>JALTEL010000126.1 GCA_027073945.1 Caldifarciminota bacterium
AGTTAGAATACTATCAACTCTTTCAAAATCGTCTTGCGATTGTCCGGCTTGATCAAACTTATCTCCGTATTTAGAGAGATATTTACTAACAAAAAGAACTTGCAGGGTGTTATTTATATAACTTTCCGGCAAGTCCTCGTTTTTATCAACTGATTTCAATTCATTTTGTATATCTTTAAGCGCTATCAACGCATTCTGTGCACCAATAACATTAATAGTACGAAATCCAATCGTAAAATCTATACCCTTTAATTTAAACATCTCCTGCACAAACCCCTTGACAATAAGCTGAGATATATATTCTTTCTGTTTGTCTGTGAATGTTTTTATTTTACCGGACTTTATTTTCTCCTGAAGCTGCGTAAGTGTTAACCCAATATCTTCTATTTTTATCGTATATAAGCCGTCAATAATCTCTGAACTAACATCGACCTTCTCTTGTCCTTTTTTCTTTGGCATTACCCGCTCCCATTTTGTTTAACCTATATCACGTTTTATCGCTTTGTAGATATCTTTAATTGTGCTCATATCCGAATTCATAATGAATTTGATATGTTCGTTGTTGTTATCACTCTGTAAAGAATTTTTATATTCTTCATAGGTTATTTTATTGTTTATTAACTTTCTAATCCTCCCAGGAGTTTTCATGTCATTACACCTCCTTCAATTATCCAAGTTCTGGATATGCCTGAATATCATCGGGCTGTCCACCGGTTTGCAATGGCCATACATCATCGAAACTAATATTTACGCCTTCACCTATCATCGGCGAATCAGGATTCATCCCGATACCATGACTTACAATATGTGCATTCACAAGGAACTGAGCCGAAACCGGGGTATTGCCTTGGTCTCTAAACACCATAATCAATCCAAGTGGACGGTCAAATAACGTAGACCCTAAGTTCATCAGCCATTTACCGTAACCTGCTACATCACGTACATTCGTTGCCGGTGGCATGTCATCGGCTATATTACCATAAAGAATCTTCAATAGATTTGGGCCGTTATACAATACCCTTTGGATTGTCATAGAACCCGCTACTCTACCGGTAGACATTGTGTACCTACCTTTACTGCCTATCTCACTTATTTGAATCATCTGCCGGCCCTGGCTCATATTAGTAGACTGTATCAAACCAATCGCCATAGCCATATCTACGGCATCCTGAGTGTATTTGGGAATAGGCGTTCCAAATAACCCAACCGTACTTGAGTTAGCAAAGTCGGTGCTATTAATATCCTTTACAAGTTTACCTTTTCTATAATCCCAATCTGCTATTGTTATGTTGCTCATTTTCTCACCTCACAGCTTATACGTTAATCGTAATGATCGTAGGCTGGACGACCTTTATTGTCGGATATATGTAATTAACAGGGTAATTCTGCGTGACTTCGATAGTAAACTGTATAGCATCTGGTTGTCCCGCCACTGTCTGTATGTCTTTGTGTACTATCTTAGTCATTATATCAGCCCCGAGTATATCACTTCTGACCGCTTCTATATACAGCGGGAATATCGCAAAGAATTTCGGACTAACACGATATTTTCTAATAAGCCCACGCAATGTATTACGATATGTTCTTGCAGTGTAATCTCTGGCTACACCGAGAATAAATTCACCTTTTTCCGTGGTACTGCGATCAGTCGTTAATGTATGTCTTAGCATTAAACCTGCTCCAGGCACTGTATTCATTATAATTGCTACACCACCAGCAGCTATTGTATTCAACTGAGCCTCTGAGAAGTATCTCACGCTCTTAAACGGCGTAGACTTCGATTCAATAAATAAAGCGTTAGCACTTACGCCAACCGGAGCACCAGGCTCGGCAGCTACTATTTCACCAGCCAAAGCCGCTGCATAATAGTACCCTGGTATGTCTACTATTTCTCCATTTAAACTTGTCCCAACATACCCAGGGGCAAGTAACATCTCGCGCTCATTCGCAATAGAAGAAGCAAGGTCTGCCAATCTTTGAGCTTCTTTCTGTTTATCAGGCTGGCCATCTTCAGTGCCATCTATCGTGAAAAACCTATGTAAATCCCAGGAGTTCTCTACACCACTCGTGCCACCTGCGCCAGTCACTTCAATAGCATTTGCTTTTACCGCAGTAATTGCATATGCGGTACCGTCATAGAGCATCCCATCTGTGGTTTTCACGGTATAATATCCGGCATTTGTAAAAGGCTGCTGAGAAGCATCTTCAAACATAAACTTATCGAATATATATTCACCATCACTGTAATCAGTGCCTTTATATGTAAAAGATATATTAGAAGCTGCTGCTGCTATACCATCTACTTCCACAAATGCATCTGCACCACCAAATACCGTAACCGTATAATCGGTGCCACCAATCGTTACGGTATCTCCATCACTGAACGTAACACTTGCCGAATTAAACCGCATATAGATTTTACCGGTATCACCTTTACGATATATATCTTTACTCGGCATCGGATCGACACCAATCATCCGTCTCTCACTTTTACCGTCTTCTCCGCTCATATAATCTACATGGCTTAATACGGTCTGGTGAACAAACTTATCAAATGTCAATGGAATATATAAATAAGCTTCTTGACTTTTCATATATTCCATTGCTGCTGCGTATGCCTTTACTTCATCTGTTACAGCACCAGTATAAGTACTTGATCCGTCATCAGAAGCAGGATTCCCAACCGCGACACCCTCTACTACTTTCTGGCCGGTTACCAATGCCAAATACATTCCATATCCCAATGGATTTGCAGGTGACATCCCATCACTTCCAAATAAATTTACAAGGTCTGCGGTAGAAGCTGCTGTAAGCATCGTAGTAGAAGAACCGGTATATTTTTCTTCCAGTGCCCTATAGCTTATAAGAACTTTTCCCGATAACGAATCACCGGTATCCGCGACCTTACCGGTTGTACTGTTGTATTTAAGACTTGCCGGTAATGTAACCTGTGATGTGGTTATAGTAGCCTTAGTTGTCACATCTACTTGCTGGCCTGTTCCCGTTAAAACATATACGTTGGGGGTAAAATCTTCTTCTACAATATCTACAATCAAATCGCTGGTTGTATCAACGGTCTGCTTTGGCAGGTCAGGATAACTTAAAATTAGCTCAGCACCATCATATTCGCTGCCGGTGTCGGCCTTGTTTTTAACATGATAGTGTTCGCCAACTATAAGCGGGAATAAGGACGGTTCCTTTGCTGCCACAGACGCTGCTTCAAATTCAAGTGTTACATAAACATCTGGTTTTTTATAACTCATCTTTCCTCCTTTATGCAGTCATTGCATTAAAAGG
>JALTEL010000127.1 GCA_027073945.1 Caldifarciminota bacterium
CAGTGGGATAATGTGCGCAGCGCCAGAGAGTACGAGGACAGGTATGCACCGCAGAAGCCGGTCATGAAAGAGGCCCCCAAGCCGAAGAAGGCCGAGCCGTACAAGAAGAAGGAAGAAGAGGAGGAAGACCTCACAGGCCGAAGATGCATATTCCACGGGGAACAGGCCGTGATGAAGTGTCCGAACTGCGGAACCCTGCTCTGTAACGAGTGCGTCAGAATGGGGAAATGTCCCAGATGCGGAGCGCAGGTGGGAGACGGGCCGGTGAGTTCTCCGGCAACAGATGAGGATGATGAGCTGCTGCTGTGAGGAGGGGAAACGAAAAGTTTAAAAGCCACGAAGATATATGAAAAGAAAAAGGAGAATGAAAAGAATGAACGGGCAAATAATGCATAAACGAGATAATGTGGATATCACCCCAAATCAGAATGATATGCGCAATACTGTTGATATAATGGAGTTATCGGAAATGGCAAGAGAAAACTTAATAAGATGCTTTAACATATGGAGGTATTACCATGAGTGAGGATAAACATATCGGTAAAGAACTTATAGAGAAAATCGAGCGAAAAAGGCAGAGTAAAGTTATAGTCTATTTTACAGGAGATAGACCACCTTTCGGTGCGCAAATTGGGGAAGATGCAGTAAGACCACTTTATGATCATTTATTGACTTTTAATGAGAATAAAAACAAAAATCGTATAGATTTATTTTTATATAGTAGAGGTGGGAATGTAAGTGTACCATGGAGAATTGTAAGTATGATAAGGGAATTTTGTGATGAATTTAATGTGTTGGTTCCATATAGATCTCAAAGCGCTGCTACTCTCCTATCTATCGGTGCAGACACTATTATTATGGGGAAGAAAGCAGAACTTGGTCCTATTGACCCCAGTCTAGTTAAGGCTACAATTGGGGAAACGGCATCACCTCCCCAACAAATTGGCGTTGAAGATGTCAATTCTTTCTTATCTTTTGTTAAAGAGCGAGCAAATATAAATGATCAGGATGCTGTTGCAAATATGTTACACTCTTTAATTGATGAAATAGGTCCTCTAACCTTGGGCAATGTAAATAGGCAACACTACCATATCAGACTTGTTGCCCGAAAACTTTTAACTTCGCGGAAAGAAAAACTTGATGAAGAAAAAATATCAACAATTATAGAAACTCTTACAGAAAAAATTTATTCCCATGGGCATGCCATTGGAAGAAGAGAAGCGAAAGATATAGGACTTCCTGTGGAATACCCAGATAATGACCTCGAAAATCTAATGTGGAACTTATATTTAAGATATGAGGAATTTTTAGAACTTCGAGAGCCGGTTCATCCAGAAATTCTCCTCAAAGATAAAGATACACATCAAATAGAGAATATGCCCATTGCGATCATCGAGAGTTCAACAAAAGTGCATATATTTAAAACAGATGTTGAATTGAAGAAAAAGAGAAAAATACCATCAAATCCCCAGATAAATATAAACTTAGGGCTACAATTACCACATGGAGTAAGCTCTCAGCAGATACCCCAACAAGCGCAGGAAATTCTAAATCAGTTGTTAAATCAAATATCTCAGATTATACCAAACATTGTCCATCAAGAGATAGTAAGACAATCTCCAGTTATTGGTATAGATGGTAGGGCATATGGGGGTAAATGGGTTGAAGAGATATAAAGGAGGTGCAACAATGGTTGAAAACATAAAAATTTCTGTAAGTATTCTGCCTTTCGGACATATGAAACTGATGTTTGTTTCAACTGGTGAAAAACTGGAAGAAAAAGAGAGGCCCGTCTATATTGAACCCCGCTCCACAAGCATAGAAAAAGTGGAAATCTTATACGAAGACGCAAAAGGATATATAATGACCAAAACAAATGAAGTATCATGAACTCCACTTCCGATAACAAGCGGGTATCTGGCTCCGTTTCACTTCGCCCAAATCCTAGCCTTACGGCTCGGACTTCAGATACCCGCCATCCGTTGTCCGAAATTGTGGGCGATGCTAGTAAGAGACATCATTCCTTTAAAGAGTTATCTCTCCGACTATAAGGTGTTAATAAGGGTGTTGGTCGTCCATCAGAAGGCTCTCCATCAAAAGCCGAGCCGCTTCTTCGCCTCTTCCTCGGATACGAATTCCCCCTCTTTAATCCTCTTTCTGGCCTCTTCTATGGCAATGGCCGCTTCCCTGCTCAGTTGGGGGTCGGTTCTGACCGTCTTTACGATGTATATCATTTTCTTAATGACCTCGTCGTAACTTTCATTCCTGTACTCCCTGAACTGATCCAGCTCGTGTTTGGTATCCTCACGGAGTTTTATGGTCGTTGTCATGTATACCACGGTATACCATAGTATACTATCTTATACTTAAATCTTCCGTTAAAGCGATGGCGCTGTCCTGTATGTTAACCGTGGTTAGTTAACCACCATTAACTAATGGCAGTTAACCTATCTCATCACAAACTCCTCTATCCTCTCCCTCGCCTCTTCCCTTCTCTTCTGATGGCCTTCGAGGAATCCGTTAATCTTCTCGGTGAGTTCCATCTTGCACTGGCCGCACAGCCTCTCCCCGGCCAGACACTCGTCCCTCATCTTCTTCAGTTTTGTGTCGTCCTCTTCGAACAGGTAGTAATTGTACTGATAGACCGCACAGACATCCGGATTTCCACCGAGTTTCCTCTGCTCCTCCACCGATACGCGGCCACCCGTGAAGGCCTGCCCCACCTTCTTCTTCACCTGCTTCGGCGTGTCGGTGGTGTATATGGTGCTCATCGGGCTGGACGACGACATCTTGTCATCCCCTGAAAGGCTGGGGAAGAGTTTGCAGTGCAGAAGGGACGGCTTCGGGTATCCGAGGCCCGGCGCAACATCTCTAGCCACTCGGAAATGCGGGTCCTGATCGATTCCGCACGGGATAACGCAGGGAACCTGCTTCTTCTCCCACTCGGTGAGCATGAATGCGGGAACCGCCTGCATGCTGGTGTAGAATATCGTGCCGATGTTATTGCTGTTGTTGAAGCCGAAGACCGCTCTGGCCGTGGAGAATGTTATCTTCTTGGCCACTTTGAGAGCGATGGGGTAGAGTTTTTCTATGTTCTCCGTGTCCAGAAAGATGTGCGTCTTTTCCGGGTCAAAGCCCAGGGCGATTATATCCAGCATGTTCTCGTATGCATACTCCTTCGTCTCCTCAAGGCTCAGCCCCTCTTTGAACAGAAACTTCTCGTCGTCCGTCAGTTGGAAGTACAGGGGAACATCGAATGTGTCCTGAATGTATTTCGTAAATATCCAGG
>JALTEL010000128.1 GCA_027073945.1 Caldifarciminota bacterium
TTCGGGCAAATCAAGAGTTTCTTCCTCCTTGAGGTCTGCATCTAAAGGAATCTTCATTGCGAACTTGATGCCTTCTTCGTCTTCAATCCGGTAAACCTTTGAAAAACCGCCCTTCCCGATTTTTTGGCCGATCTTATAGGAAAAGAAATCACCCACACCTGTGAGGTCAATCGTTTCCTTTTCCTCGGGGATGTTGATGTGCCTTCTTATGTTCTGTTTCTGCCTTCCCTGTTTCGGCCGTTCCCTACACCTCCTTGCCTCTTCCCACATCTCTAATTCTTCGTAGAGTTCTGCCGCTTTCTCGTAGTTGAGGGCTTTTTCATAGCCTTTTGCCTTTCTCAATTTTTTATCAAGGTCTTCCATCTCTTTGGACTTATCATCATAACCGATACTACTATAGATTTCCTTTGCCTCGGAAAAATGCCCCTTCGCTCTCAGGGCATCCGCATTTCTAAGTTTTTTCTCCCTTTCCTTTCTCTGTTGTTTGAGAGACTCGGCAGCTTTTTTCCTATTTTCGATGGCAATTCTAAATGTAGGGTCGATCTCAAGGGCCCTATCATAGCATTCTATGGCCTCCTCGTATCTGCCCGAATTATTGAGCGCAACTCCTTTATTGTTCCATGCCTTCGCATCCTTCGGATCAATCTCAAGGGCTCTATCGTAGCATTTTATCGCCTCGTCATACCTGCCCAGATTATAGAGCGCAAGTCCTTTATTGTTCCATGCATCCACATACTTCGGATCAATCTCAAGGGCTCTATCATAGCATTTTAACGCCTCGTCATACCTGCCCGAATTATAGAGCGCATTTCCTTTATTGTTCCATGCATCCACATACTTCGGATCAATCTCAAGGGCTCTATCGTAGGATTCTATCGCCTCGTCATACCTGCCCAACTTATAGAGCGCAGCTCCTTTATTGTTCCATGCATCCACATACTTCGGATCAATCTCAAGGGCTCTATCGTAGCATTTTAACGCCTCCTCGTACCTGCCCGAATTATTGAGCGCAGCTCCTTTATTGTTCCATGCACCCACATACTTCGGATCAATCTCCAGGGCTCTATCGTAGCATTTTATCGCCTCGTCATACCTGCCCAACTTATAGAGCGCAAGTCCTTTATTGTTCCATGCAACCGCATACTTCGGATCAATCTCCAGGGCTCTGTCGTATGATTCTATCGCCTCGTCATACCTGCCCAAATTATAGAGCGCAACTCCTTTATTGCTCCATGCCTTCGCATCCTTCGGATCAATCTCCAGGGCTCTATTGTAGCATTCTATGGCTTCTTTGAAATCTTTCGCTTCTAAGGCCATATTAAACCATTCCTTTGCTGTTTTTCCATCTATTTTGTTCTCTTGATGTATCTCAGGATAATATGAGACTTCCTTCCTTTTCTTTTTTCCGAACAGTCCCATCTAATCACCACCTCCATCTTTCATTGCTCGCTCGAAGTCCGATGCACTTTGCCACCTGTCCTCCTTCTTCTTTTCAAGAGCCTTTAGGACGACATCATTGAGTTCTTCATCTATTCCCTCTATCGGTTCAGGACTCTCGGAGAGTATGGCATTTATTATCTCACTTATATCCTCCCCTTCAAACGGAGGACGGCCGGCCAGCATCTCATACAGCATGGCTCCAACCTGATATATGTCTGTTCTCCAGTCTATACCGCCATATTTCTTCCCTACTATCTGCTCCGGTGCGGCATATAGAACTGTGCCCTCAAAATATTCCGTAGGCGCTGATATAATAAATATCCTGCCCATTTCCCAGTCTCCTATCTTAACTCTCTTACCACACCTTAATATATTCGTAGGCTTTAAATCTCGATGAACGATCCCTCTTTTATGAACTTCTTCCAGAGTCTTAAGAACATCTATTGCTATGTGAATGGCTCTTTTGATAGACCTGGGTTTTTTCAAGGGTTTGCACAGTTCCATAGCCACCCATGGAGCGGGCGAGGTTCCTGTTTCATATATCTTTACAACACCCTTTATATCAGATATGGATTTCCATATTTTTACAGTTTCTTCAAAGTTTTCGAAGTCTTCTTTTCTATACCCGCTGCTTTTGTATCCGAGTTTCAGAGCAAATAATTTGCCGTCTTTCTTGGCTTTATAAACCCATCCAAATAGGCCATTAGATATAGGTTCAATAAGTTCGTACTCCCCTATAAATCTGTATTCTTCCATTTCCTCGGCCTCAATCTCCACTGCACTCTTTTGTTCTGTTTCTTCTTTAAAAAAGAATTTCATATCCCGGTTTATTACAGAATATATCTTTGCTTTTTCTCTTATTTTATCCATCATCTTTTCTGTTTTCTCCTTGCTTATGTCCAGTTCTTCTGCGACTTGAGCAATCAGGCGTCCGTATTCTGAAGGCCATGTTGTTTCGCCAGTGAGAAATTCTACTATTCTTTCTTCAAGTTCCTTTTCTTTCATTTAGACACCTCCTTTTTTCCTTTTCTTGTTATTATACTTCATCATCAGAGTCCCTCCAGCGCTTTCATAAACTCCATCGCACCCTGCCATCTCTCCTCCTTCTTCTTACTCAACGCCTTCATCACAATCTCATTCAGCCTCTCATCTATCCTATCCATAACCTCCGGCTCCTCGATTAATATGGAAGTTGTCACCTCTCCTAGGTCATCCCCATCGAACGGGGAACGGCCGGACAGCATCTCATACAGCGTGGCTCCCACCTGATAGATGTCTGTTCTCCAATCGACACTTCCGTACTTCCTTTTGGACAGTTGCTCCGGTGCGGAATACTCTATAGTTCCGGAGAATCCCTGAGATGACTTGGAGGCCTTTCCCAGCGCTTTTCCGAGGCCGAAGTCCGTAAGTTTCACCTCATTCCCCTTCAGCAGCACATTCTCCGGCTTTATGTCCCTGTGTACAATTCCGTAGTGGTGGATATAATAGAGGGTGTTCAGAACCTTAACAGCGATTTCTACCGCCTCTTTCTCGTCCATGCCGTTCTTGCCTATTCTTTTTCTCAAACTCCCGTCCGGCATATACTCCATGACGAACCACGGGAACGGGTGGGTGCCGAAGCCGTAGAGTTCGACGATTCCGGGAACGCTGTTCTCCGTCAGCGTGTTCCAGATTCTCGCTTCCTTGATGAAGGATTGTAAAAGTTTCTCCGGCAGGTAAAATGTCTTGTTTCCCGTTAAATCAACATTGAGCGGGAGTTTCATGGCATACTCTTCTCCGTTCTCATCGGTGGCCATATAAACATCGGAGAAGCCGCCGGAACCGAGATGCTCTCCGGTGGTGTAGG
>JALTEL010000129.1 GCA_027073945.1 Caldifarciminota bacterium
AGCAGTGACACCCGACTGTTGTTGGAGCTGGCGAGCCTGGCCTACATAATGCGTGCCTTAAAACCACAGCTTGTCTTTGAATTTGGCACATTTGTAGGGAGAACTACGCGACTGTTGGCTGCTAATAGCCCGTCTGATTGCCGGATTATCACGATAGACCTCGAACCTGACCACGTGAAACATGAGATTGGCGAGGCATTCAAGGGAACGCCTGAAAACAGCAAGATCACCCAGTTGTATGGTGACAGCCGCGAATTTGATTTCATACCATGGTACGGTCAATGCGATTTTGTTTGGGTGGATGCTTGCCACGACTATGAATATGTGGTCAGCGATACAAAGAATGCCATGAGACTTTGCCGTGGGGGGGTATATGGCCTGGCACGATTACCGCCATACGGCCTGGTGGTCTGGTGTGACTCGTTGTGTAAGGCAGTTACATCGGGAATATCCAGAAGTGAGACATGTCAGAGGTACTACAATAGCATTGCTGAAAAAATCAGGGGATGCGATTAATGAGTGATTATAGAAGCAGGATTTATGAGAAATATGCTTCCCTCATGCAGGATGCAGAGCCTCTCTTTAATGAAAAGAAGGCAGAGCGTTGGGGAGGTGCTTATGATACTTTCCTTAAATGGTGGCTCCCAGAAAGAAAAGATGCGGCCATATTGGAAGTTGGTTGCGGGGGGGGGCGATTACTCTACTTCTTTAAAACCAGAGGTTATAGGAACCTTCAAGGTGTGGATATCAGCCCTGAACAGGTTAACCTTGCAAGGCAGGTAATAGACAATGTTAGTGTTACTGAAGAGAACGCCATAGAGTACTTGGACAGCCATCGTCATTCCTTTGACCTTATTATTGGCCTGGATATCATCGAGCATTTCAGAAAAGATGAGGTACTTCATTTTTTGGAGGCTTGCTACAAGGCCTTGCGGCCTGGAGGGCGTTTGATACTCCAGACACCTAATGCGGAAAGTCCCTGGGGAATGATGCACAGATATCATGATTTTACCCATGAGGTTGCCTTTGACCCTCATAGCTTAAAAAAGCTTTTGGAACTAAGTGGGTTTACAAAAATAGAGCCCAGACAGGCAGGACCTGCGATACATGGTATTTTGTCTTTGGGTAGATACTTAATCTGGAGGATTATCTGGTCTCTTTTGGCTTTATGGAACCTTGCGGAAACAGGGGATATAGGAAGTGGAATTTATACTCGCGTATTTCTTATATCAGCGATGAAGAAATCTGGTGAAAAATGAAGATACTTTATGTTGGTCCGCTTTGGATAGGTGGTACATGTCTTCAGCGTATGGAGACAATGAGGGAATTGGGGCACGAGGTAGTACCCGTAGATACCGAACCAGAGGAAGTTCGGAATAGACAAAAGCATCTGTTCCAAAGAGTTCGACGTAAGTTAGTGGGTCCTCCGGATTTGGCTAAGGCAAACCAGCGCATTTGCCAGTTGATAAAGGAAGATTCATTTGATGTATTGTGGTTGGATAAAGGATTAACCATAACACCAGAGACCCTCAGGATTGTTCGGCAGGTAAGCCCAAAAACAGCTATAGCAGGTTATGCCCCGGATGATATGGCGGCAAAACACAATCAATCTCGTGCATTCTTGAATGGTCTTCCACTGTATCATGTTTTTTTTACAACCAAAAGTTATGGGGTAAAAGAGCTTGAGGCTTTGGGTGTGCCAAAGGCAGTTTTTATAGGTAATGCTTATGACCCACGAACTCATCATCCTGTTCAGGTTTCGGAGGTAGAAAGAGAAAAGTTGGGTGGACCTGTAGGCTTTATTGGCGATTATGAGATCGAACGGGCACGTTCAATATTTTTCTTGGCGCAACGTGGAATCCCTGTTCGTATTTGGGGACCTAATTGGGATAGAAAATGTCGTCTAAGACATCCTAATATGAGAATTGAGGGCAAACCACTCTGGGGAGATGACTATGCAAAAGCCATTTGCTCTTTTGATATTAATTTACATTTTTTGCGAAAAATAAATAGGGACTTACAAACTCAGAGGAGCATTGAAATTCCAGCCTGTGGTGGTTTTATGCTTGCTGAGCGGACAAATGAGCACTTAGAGCTTTTTGAAGAGGGGAAAGAGGCGGAATTCTTTTCATCAGATGAAGAATTAGAAGAAAAGGTGAGATATTATCTTTCTCATCCAAAACAACGTGAACGTATCGCTGCTGCAGGTCGGGAGCGCTGTCTTAAAAGTGGTTATAGCAACCATGCGCGAATAAAGGAAATGTTGGAGGTTATAGAAAAGTTACGTGAAAGCCGTTCGTAGAATTTTGATTTACCGTATAGGAAATCTTGGTGACACAATTTGTACTATTCCAGCGATGGTGGCGATAAAGCGGCGTTTCCCAGATGCATGGATTGGGCTTTTAACGAACAAGGCTCCTGGAAATAACCCTGATCCAAAGGATATATTAGAGGGAAACGATTTCCTTGATGAGATAATAGCCTATGATCCGGAAAGAATTAGGAACCCGCGTTATCTTAAAACTCTTCTAGCTGAAATTCGTAAACTATCCCCTGAGATTTTAGTGTATTTTGCTCTTTCGAAAAGTACCCGACGTAGGCTTTTAAGGGACTGGCTCTTCTTTAGAATAGCAGGCTGTGAGCGGCTCGTGGGATTTAACATGCCAAAACCAGTGAAAACTATTTTGAAAGATGGCATAAGGATGCCAGTTTTCCCACAGGAGGTTGATCGTTTAATGGGTCTTGTTGCACCCCTGGGTATTGATCCAGGAAAAGTTGAATTCAGATTACCGCTGAATGACGAGGATAGAAAATCTATAGATAGAATCTGGAGAAAGTATGGTTTAGACAATAAGAATCCCATAGTTGCAATCTCGCCTGGGGGTAAATTCCCTGTCAAATGGTGGCCAGTAGATCGCTACTCACGGGTTGCGTTCATATTAAAGGAGAAATATAAAGCCGAGATAATTCTTGTTGGTGGTCCGAGTGAAAGGGAGGCTGGAAAGGAAATAGTTGAAAGCGGTGGTGGTCCTGTACTAAATTTCATTGGGCAGACAAGTTATATGCAAACTGCTGAAGTTCTCCGTCGGTGTGATCTCCTTGTTAGTAATGATTGCGGTCCAGCCCACTTGGCAGCAGCTGTAGGTACACCTGTTGTGGGTATCTATTCCTCCAGAGATTATCCTGGTGCCTGGCATCCCTGGGGTAATATCCATACCGTCTTAAGAAATGATTCTGTTTCTTGCCGATTCTGCCTCAAGACAGAATGTGAAACCATGCAGTGTATCAATAGTATAGCGGTGGAACAGGTGATAGAAGCATGTCAGAGGTATTTGGTTGGGTAAGCGGAAAAGGGCCAACAGGTGGCGGAATAAGTGCAGGGATTGTTCTAGTTAAGAGCATAGAGAAAAGATGCTCAAGACACCTCTAAAAATCCTTCACGTAACACCAATTTATGAACCAGCATGGAAAGCTGGTGGTGTGGTCAGGTCTACCAGCTCGCTCTGCAGAGCTCTTGTGGAACTTGGACATGAGGTGAATGTTTTCACCACCAACTCTGATGGCAAAAGGCATCTTGACGTTCCGGTGAATAAACCTGTGGATGTTGGTGGTGTGGAGGTCTGGTATTTCCACACTCCTTATCCAGGTATGATCAGGTATTCCGGGAAGCTTAAAAAAGCTTGTAAACAAATGATAAAGGATTTTGATATAATTCATATAACATCTTTTTGGAACTATCCAGGTTTGCCTGCAGCAAAAGAAGCTTTTGAATTAGAGATTCCTTATATAGTATCAACGAGGGGGACGTTTGTCCCTACAGCCTTGAATTCAAAGAAGTTAAAGAAGCTGATTTACTTGAAACTATTTGACCAATTTGTTTTGAAAAACGCCTCAGCTTATCACTTTACAACGCTGTTGGAACGAAAAAAAATGGATTTATTTAAAATCCAAAAGCCAAATTTTATTAATCCAAATGGGTTAGATTTAATGGAGTTTAGTGATTTACCTGGCAAATCAGACAGCAATAAGGTTTTAAAGTTAGATGAAGATAGTTTTGTTATAACATTTCTTGGTCGATTAAATTGGGTAAAAGCCATTGATTTTCTGGTAAAAGGTTTTGTTAAAGTTAGCAAAAAATTTTCTAATGCTATTTTAGTGCTGGCTGGACCTGATGGGGGAGAAGAGGCAAATCTTAAGGAATTAGTAAAAGATTTAGGAATCGTGGATAAGGTAATTTTTCTTGGACCTATTGATAAAGAAAAAAGATTGAAGCTGTTTGCCTCTACCGATATTTTAGCCTTGGTTTCATGGACAGAAAATTTCGGCAATGCCGCTGTTGAGGCCATGGCTGCGGGTGTCCCAGTGTTAGTGTCCGAGAATGTGGGTATTTGCGATGCTGTTAGTGAGGATGGTGCGGGGCTTGTTGTGCCTGTGGATGAAGATGCTATTGCCAAGGCGTTAATTCAAATGCTTTTTGATTCTGAGAGGCTGAAGGCAATGGGCAAAGCCGCTTATGAATCTGCCAGAAAGAGGTATGATATAAGAGTGGTGGCTGAGCTTATGGCAAAGGCCTATGAGGATGTCTTGACCGGTAGAAGAAGTCCAGAATGTAATTGGGAGGATGCTTAGCTTTGGCTAATGTACCTTTGGCAGTGATTATCCTGACTTATAACGAAGAGGTCAATCTTCCTCATGCTTTGGATAGTGTGACGGACTGGGCAGAGCAAGTGTTTATTGTTGATTCTTACAGCACAGATGGGACCCTTGAGGTTGCTAAAAGGTATAGTGTCCCTGTTTACCAGAATCCTTGGGTTGATTGGGCTAACCAGAGAAACTGGGCGATGGACAACCTACCTATTGAAACGGATTGGGTATTTTTTCTTGATGCAGATGAGCAAATAAGGGACGGGCTGAGAAAAGAAATTGAAAGCGGGATATCATTTGTATCCCACAATATTTCTGCTTTTAGTGTCAGACAGGCTTTTGTTTTCCTTGGTCGCTATTTGAAGCATGGGCATGATGCTCCTCCCTTAGTGCGTTTAGTCCGTAAAGGGCGTGCAGTATGGTTTTGCGAAGGAGCAAGAGAATATTGCCAAGTCGAGGGGTCAATAAAACAATTAAAAAATTGCCTTTGGCATGAGGACCATAAAGGTATTTCTGACTGGATAGAAAAACAAAACAAAAATGCAACTCGAGAAACAAAAGTTCTTTTAGAATCTAACGGCAGAATTGGAGTTAATAAAGGGCAAAGAAAAAATATCGAAAGACCTTTTCGGGCTTGGCTAAGAACTCGTATCTATCTTCGCTTGCCCGGGTGGTTCCGTCCTTTTTTTCTTTTTGTATATCGCTATTTCTTAAGAGGTGGATTTTTAGATGGGTATCCAGGTTTTGTTTTCTGTTTTCTACACGCTTTCTGGTTTCCCTTTGTGATTAATGCCAAGGTTTATGAAGCAAAGCAGAAGGAGCGAGATTCTTTCTGAATAATAAGACTCATAAGTATCAAATAACAGTATCTATACAGTATCTATTAGGTGAATGCTATTAAGATAAGAGTTGACCTTCATGTTCACACTAGTCTTTCCCATGACGCCTTTAATCCTCTTATGATGGCTCTTAAGATTGCCACTATGAGAAGAATTGGATGTATAGCTATCACTGATCATAATGATATCGGAATTGTTGGTAAAGGTGAAAGCTTTCATAGTAATTATCCTAAAATTATGGTTGGTGAAGAGATAATGACTGCCGAGGGAGAAATAGTCGGTCTTTTTTTGTCCAAGAAAATTAAGCCTGGATTGAGTCCTAAAGAGACTATTGAGGAAATTAAAGAACAAGGGGGCTTAGTGTACTTGCCTCATCCTTTTTCTGGAGCCAAAAAGAGGAAAGGGATTTTCCCTCCGGCTATTCTGCACAGGGTAGCTGAATCCATTGACATTGTGGAGGTTATGAATTCAAGGGGAATAGATTCCCAGGCTTCCTTAGAATTTGCCAGAAGATACGATATAGCTATGGGTTCTGGGAGTGACGCTCATACCCCCTTCGAGGTGGGGAACGCCTATGTGGAGATTGAGCCGTTTGATGGGCCTTCAGATTTCATGGAAAAGTTGAGGAGAGCTACTATTAGGGGGAAATTCACCCCTTGTTGGTACAGGTTTATTGCGAATCGCTTTACTAGGAAACTCTTAAGACTTCTATTTAGATAGATATGATTGATGTCTTTATTACAGATGGCCATCAGAGGAAGGCGATTCCCGTTGTGAGGGCTTTGGGCCGGGAGGGATTGAAAGTTGCTATAGGTGGTGAAAGTACATTCAGTCCGGCGTTCTTTTCAAAATATTGCTTTCAGAGAATTAAATATCCGTCTGCCGCGAAGGATCCAAAAAATTTCTTAGACTTCATAAGGAATTTTCTAAGAGAGAATAGGCCTAAGGTATTTATGCCCCTCGATGAGTGGACGCTCGATGTTGTCACGAAACATTTAGAAGAGCTCTCAAAATATAGCAAGATTCCGATCCCTTCCAGAAATATTTATCTTAAAGCGAGAGATAAAGCTCAGACCCTAAAGATCGCTCAGGACGTTGGTATACCTTGCCCTAAAACATATTTACCCCGAAATATAGATGAAGTTCAAGCTCTATACAGAAAATTGAAAGCACCGCTGGTGATTAAACCCAGATTAAGTTCTGGATCCAGAGGAATTATATATGTGAAGTATATTAATCACCTGATTCCTAAATATATGAAAATCCATTCTCAATATCCCAATCCCATAATTCAAGAATTCATTCTACCTGGCGGGGATACCTATGGTGCGGAAGTCTTAATGAACAAGGACTCCGAACCTAGAGCCGTGTTTGTCCATCGCAGACTAAGGGAGTACCCGGTGAATGGGGGGCCAAGTACACTGAGAGAAAGCGTTGATTATCCGGAACTGGTTGAAATGGGTGTGAAACTTCTGAGGGCCTTGAATTGGTTTGGTGTAGCTATGGTGGAGTTCAAGATAGACCCTCGTGATGGAACACCAAAGTTGATGGAGATAAACCCAAAATTCTGGGGGTCAATACAACTTCCTATAGTTTCAGGAGTAAACTTTCCCTATTTGCTTTATAAGCTTGCAATAGAAGGAGATATTGAGCCGATTAGAGAATACAAAGCAGGCGTTATGTGTCGCTGGTTACTTCCTGGAGATATACTGAATTTTTTGTCTAATAAGAACAGGTTTAAACTTAACCCAAGTTTTTTTAAGTTTCGTGATGAAAATATTTATTACGATATTCTGAGCAAAGACGATCCTGGCCCCGTGCTGGGAGCAATTTTCTATCATTTATGGAAAATTCTCAGCCCAAACTCATGGGGAGACTTAATGAGGAGATGAAAGTGCTATTAATCACTAACTACTTTCCTCCTGAAATAGGGGCAGCATCGCATTTATTCTACGATTTAGCCAAAGAGCTAACAAATAAAGGACATCAAATAACAATAGTTACAGGTTTTCCACGATATAACATCGATGAGTTGGACCGTAAATATAAAGGGAAACTCCTTTGTAAGGAATCAACAGAAAACATAGAGATTGTAAGGGTGGCCATCATTCCTTTTTTAAAGAGATCTCTTTTTATTAGAAAGATTGAGTACTTTTTTTTACCTTTAGGATTGCTGATAGGTTCTTTTTTCGCTGGGCGCCAGGATATAGCTATCCTATATTCTCCACCTGTGACTATTGGTCTGGCTTCAATATTGCTCAAAAAGATAAAAAAATTGCCTTTTATTTTCAATGTCCAGGATATCCATCCTCAAGCACTAATTGATCTTGGGTTTTTGAGGAATAAGCTACTTATTTGGATGTTGAAAACTGTTGAGAAGTGGATATATAAGGAGGCAGGCTTTATTACGGTGCATTCTGAAAGTAATAAAAAGTTTCTTGCTGAATATGGAGCGAGTTTAGAAAAGTTATATGTTATTCCAAACTGGACAGATACGGATTATATTAAGCCTTTACCTAAGAATAATGAATTCAGAAAAATGTACAATTTTAATAAATCTTTTGTTGTTTCCTTTGCTGGGAATATGGGTACTTCTCAAGATATGCAGATAATTATAAAAGCGGCAGAAAAGCTAAGAAGCTATGAGAAGATTAATTTCTTTTTGGTTGGAAATGGGGTAGAGAGATCCGGTGCTGAGGAAGAAGTTGCTAAAAAAGATTTAAAAAATGTGGTTTTCGCACCTATGCAGCCAAGGAAGAAGTACCCTTTAGTGTTAGCTGCCTCGGATATATCGCTGATTACTTTAAAGAAAGAAGTTGTTACTCCTGTTGTTCCTTCCAAGTTGCTCAGCATTATGGCCAGCGGACGCCCTGTTATTGCAAGTCTTAACTTGAATGGTGATGTGCCAGGAATCATAAATGAGGCTAAGTGTGGTATTGTAGTTTCTCCTGATGATCCAGAAAGATTGGTGGAAGCTATATTGAAGCTTTACCAAAACCCTAAATTGTGTGATGAGATGGGAATTAATGGAAGAAAATATGTTGAGGAGAATTTTTCTATTAAATCTTGCGTGTCTATGTACGAAGACCTTGCTGAACAGCTATTGGCGAAATGATTTCTTCCCTTACCATAGACCTCGAAGACTGGTTCCATGTGGAGAATTTGAAAGGGGTTATTCGGGAGGAAGACTGGGATACTTACAATTTCAGACTTTTGGATAATATCAACAGGATTCTTAATATTTTGGATACTTTCGATGTAAAGGCTACCTTTTTTGTGCTTGGCTGGGTAGCGGAAAAACTTCCGAAGCTTATAAGTGAGATTCATGAAAGGGGGCATGAGATCGCGAGCCATGGTTATGGCCATAAACTTATCCATCATCAGAGCCCCACTGCATTCAAGGAGGATATCTCAAGGGCCAAGGAGATTCTGGAAGATATTATCGGTGAGAGAGTATTGGGCTACAGGGCGCCAAGTTTTTCCATTACTGACTGGGCTGTAAATGTTCTAAAGGAAACGGGCTATGAGTATGATTCGAGTTTTGTCCCCGCAACGGTTTCAGTAAATAAAAGGTATGGGAGGTTAGAGAGAATTGGCGTGATAGAGGGTGAGAAGGGAAGAAGGGTAGAAGAGAAGAATGAAGAAAACATGGGAAGAAAAAGTAGGCTGGAAACTGGTCCCTTCCGCTTTTCCAATGGCCTTTGGGAGTTTCCCATAGGGGTTTTAAAGGTTGCCGGCAGGACGGTTCCATGGGGAGGAGGCGCCTATTTTAGATTGATACCCTTTCCTCTTTTCAGGTTTGGAGTGAAAAGCATTATGAAAAAAGGTTATTATATGTTCTATTTTCATCCGTGGGAAATAGATCCGGGTCAGCCCCGGATCAAAAATATAAAGTTAAATTACAAAATCCGTCAATATTGGGGATTGAACAGGGCGGAGAAAAATTTGAAAAGACTTTTAAGAGATTTTGATTTTGGCCCAATAAGAAAATTTTTGGAGGATTAAGGGGTAAGGTTAAGGTTGAGAATGGGACTGATAAGGCAATCAAGAGTTTTATGAAATGAAGATTATTGCGCAAAATTACCGTGACGGGCAGCTTCAGCTCCTGGAAGTTCCCATGATCTCATCGAGACGGGGTCTGCTGGTCGAGACGCGGGCTTCTCTGGTTTCCGTGGGAACTGAAAAGGCCATGATGGATGTGGCCAAGAAGAGTTTGCTTGGTAAGGCATTGGCACGTCCTGATTGGGTAAAACAGGTAATTGATAAAGTAAAAACTGAGGGGTTGTTTGAAGCGTGGCGGCAGTCAAAGGCTCGTCTGGATATGCCCGTGCCTCTTGGTTATTCCAGCGCGGGGATTGTAAGAGAGGTTCATTCTAAAAACGCGCCTTTTAAGGTGGGGGACAGGGTTGCGTGTACTGGGTCAGGGTATGCCGCGCACGCGGAGTTTGTGTCTGTGCCTGTAAGTCTATGCGCGAAGATACCTGACAATGTGCCTTTTGAGGATGCGGCCTATGGCGCGCTTGGCGGTATTGCGATGGAAGCGGTGCGCCTCGCGCGGGTGGAGTTTGGCCATCGTGTTGCGGTTATAGGGCTTGGTTTGCTGGGGCAACTCGCGACTCAGATACTTAAAGGCGCGGGATGTCATGTTCTTGGAGTCGATATTTCATCCGAGAAATGCGTCCTTGCCAAAGATCATGGCGCGGAGAGAGTCGCTGTCAGTGGTACTGACGATGCGATTCAGGCGGCTGTTGATTTCAGCGAAGGAGAAGGGGTAGATGCCGTAATCATTTTCGCGGCCACGCCAAGTAATGAACCCCTTGAACAGGCGGCGGCCATGTGCCGTGAGCGTGGAAGGATAGTTGCTGCCGGTCTTGTTGGTTTGGATATCCCCCGGAAAATTTTTTTTGAAAAGGAACTTGATCTTCTTGTGTCCCGCGCATGGGGACCTGGTGTTCTTGACCCCGATTATGAGACGCGAAATGTGCAATGGCCGTTCGCCTACGCGAGATGGACCGCGCAGAGAAATCTGCAGGAGTTTTTGCGTATGCTGTCTCTGGGCACCATTAATCTTGAGAAACTGACAACACACAAATTTCCTTTTGAACAGGCGCTGGAAGCCTATAAGCTTATTTTAAGTGGGGATGTGCCGACTATCGGAGTTGTCCTTGAGT
>JALTEL010000130.1 GCA_027073945.1 Caldifarciminota bacterium
GCTCATTTAAGATGTCTTCACGGAAGAATTTTTTTAGATGTTCCCTATTGTAATTTTTTTCAGCTCTTATTTGGTGTTTTTTTAAAACATTCTCAATTTCCATTATTGCATTTTTAATATGTTTTTTGTTATATTTTCTCAATTTTGCGTTGGTTACAAAAACAGAAAGAGGTAAGATATCTAAACCCTTAACAGGAATTCCCACTTCCTTAGAAGCTAATAAAGTAGTTCCACTTCCACAAAAAGGGTCAAAGACCCTGTCATTTCCCTGTAGTTGGAATTTTTCTATCAGTTTTATTACTAAATCCCTAGAAAAACTATGCTTATAATTGTACCAGTTGTATATAGGAAGTTTTTTGTTCTGGTAAGGTGTAACTAATTGCTGAAATTCAGATTTTCTCTTGTCACTTTTTCGGACTACATTTAAAAGTTTCATCCTACCCTTACTTTCAACACCTTATTTGTATCTGTTCCAAATACATCTATCACCTTAACCATTATAGTGTATTCCCCTGGCTCATCATATCTATGCCTTGCCTCATATTCCACTCTTGGCTCTTTCTTCTTTCTGAAACTCTGCCACTGATTGTGGAAAGTATCGCCCTTATAATCCCAGTCTATTGCCCAGTAGTCTATGAGTTCACGGGAGTCTTTTATTTTATCTGCAATCTCTATAAGTTCGGCAGTTGGTGGAAGCTGGAAATCCGTTATTTTTAGAATAACTTCCTTGTCATTAACCTTAGTTTCTATTTCAAGATATGCTACTTCAGGGAATTTAATGTGAGGAGCAAGTTCTTTTTCCACCACCTGTTCAGGTATTTTCAATAATTGCAGGTCAAATCCAACGAGAGCGGATTTTATTTCGTTCACAGATGGAATCTGCACGAGCCTTATATCAACACCGTTTTTCTTTGCCAGTTCTTTAGCAAGTTCATTAACCTCATAACTCCACTCCCACCCGAGAATATCTGCTTTGTAAAAGTTATTAGCCCTGCATTCCAGAACTATCTTTTCTACTTCCTCCATTGTAACAGGAGCATTCAATGGTCCAACATGAACAATTCTATCACCTTTTCTTCCATGTAGATACCTGAAGCCATGCAGCGGTTGAGCCTGATAGAGTTTGAGCATAAAGGCAAGGTATTCATCCTCTCTGTCTTTCCAGTATATTGTTTCATAGTTCCCTATATTCCATACTTCAAAAGGTCTTGCTGGCTTGTTATAGAGTTTACGCCCCATTTTTACTCTCCCTTATATCAGATTCTCTTATGTTTAGCCTTTTCATGACAAATAATTTCACTTTTTTAGTAAGTTCAACGTATTCTTTAGCTTCATTTATGGACGGCATATAAAATTCATCGGGATACCTAACATCAACTGCAAAGAAACTCAGACTGGATATTTTTCCCTTATTTAAATTTTCAAACTCTTTGTCCTGTTCAATGCATAAATTTAAAAGTGCTTCCAGGTCATGGCTTTTCTTCACACGAATATTTTTAGAGGTTAAATATGCCTTGAAGTATTTTTCCACTGCTTGCTGGCAGTGAAAACATATTGCATCGGTTGGTGGCTCTTCAACTTCTAACATATGCTCAGCCACCTTTAAATCACTTTCTGCCTTCTTAAACCATCTTAGAATGTATCCCTTCTTCATATCTTTACACCTTCCAGAAACGCCTCGTTTGAGATAGTGTTGACCACATCCTTCTCTTCCTCAAACTTTTTTAATGATTTAACAATGATATCAAAAGCAGTAAATTTCATCTCTTTGTGTAATTCAGCGGAAATCTTTACCGTAAGTCTTCTCCTGTCTTCAATAGAGAGGTCTTCATTGAGAATAATGAGAATGTCATAATCACTATCGGCATTAAAATCACCTCTTGCCCTTGAGCCAAAAATAATAATGCTGCTAAGGCTAAATCCAGACCGTTTGATAACTCTATCTATTGCATTCTTTATCTTCTCTTTAGTCATTTTTCTTCCTCCATCAGATCCTTTGAGTTGTGAATGTCCAGAAGTCTTTTTCTCGTTACCTGAACGGCAAATTTTGATAAATCTGAGCCGATCCATCTTCTGCCCAATTTTTCTGCCACGGCTAAAGTTGTTCCTGAGCCACAGAAGAAGTCAGCCACAATGTCGCCAGGATTGGAAGAGGCAAGGATAATGCGCTTTAGGAGGGCTTCGGGTTTTTGGGTATCAAAATCGAGTCTCTCTAATGGCGAAATATGGCCACCAGAAGGGATGTCTGTCCAAAAATCCTCTGGTATTTTCCCTCTTTCTAAATATTGTTTTCTTATTTCTTCATCTTGAAGTTTACCTTCTGTCCCCCAAATTGCTGCATTCTTCCCTTTATCTGTATGAAGTTCTTTGTAAGGAATTCTAACGGCGTCTAAGTCTGAAAAGTATGTATCAGATTTTGAGTATCTTAAAATAGGGTCGTGTTTATTTGGGAAATCTTTAAGCGGTCGAGAAGGACCAGTATAGCACCAAACAATCTCATTCCTGAAATTCTCATATCCAAAAATCTCATCCATCAAAGCCTTTACATAATGTCCTACATGCCAGTCTAAATGGACATAGATAGAGCCGTTTTCTGCCAGTAGCTCCCTCATCAAAACCAATCGCTCATACATGTACTTGAGATAAGAGGCAATACCTCCGCTCCATGTGTCCTTATATGCTCTCTCTTCAATTATTGAGGGTGCTTTTTCTACCTGTTCATCGCCTATTTTTGTTTTTATTGTGAAATCAGCACCTGTGAAAAATGGTGGGTCAATATAAATCAGATTTATCTTCCCAGCCCAGCCCTGTTTTATTAGTGATGACATCACAAGTCTGTTATCTCCCCAAATGAGTAAATTCTTCCAGTCCTTTGGATAATTCTCTGGATATTCATTCTCAGGGTAGAGTTGTGATGGATTAAAAAGACCACTCTCTAAGTCCCTTAAACGGGGTTTATTTATGGTTTCAACCACCTGAAACGGAAGATTTGGCCTTTCTATAGGCATTTTATTACCAAGTTCAATCTTGTCATATTTTTCATGCCATAACAGTTCCACATATTTTTTGTTATTTACCATTGTTCTATCCCTTTTGCCGATTTGTTATATTGTAATTTTTTGAAATATGTAAGCATTGAATATATTTTAATTCAATGCCATCGTTTAATCAAGAAAGCGTTATTCCTCAAAAATAATTGCACCGAAGGGGATAATGTTTCCTCAAAATAAAGGTGACAAAAATAGAGAAACGATAAGAGTTTCAAAAACAATAGGAG
>JALTEL010000131.1 GCA_027073945.1 Caldifarciminota bacterium
TAAAACAAGAACTAAAAAAACCGTAAACCGTCAAATGAAAAAGAATATAATACTTTTGCACGCCGGGAATGTATGATAGATCAACGGATCACGGATAACAGCTACATTCAACCTGAAATATACTGGAATGAAATATTGCAGAAAGAAGAAGCCAGAAAAAAGGGAGAGCTCACAGGTGACTGGCATTATCTGGGTCCGCCCCACCCTCTTACCGACATCAACAGCGGGCAGGTGATCGGGGCAGGACGCATTGACTGCATTGCTTTTCATCCGTCTGATACCAATACTTTCTGGGTAGGCGCACCTACCGGCGGACTTTGGAAGACTACCGACGGAGGAAAAAACTGGAAGCCCCTAACCGATTTTATTGCCAGTATTGGCATTTCAGACATTGCTGTTGACCCGGACCAACCGGATACCCTGTTCATAGCCACCGGCGACCGTGATTCCCGTGATATTTACTCTGCCGGTGTGTTAAAAACCTTCGACGGGGGCAAGACATGGTCGGAAACCGCCATGAGTTTTGAACAAAGTTCCAACCATCAGGTAAACCGCCTGCTCATACGTCCCGACAGGCCCAACACCATGCTTGCCGCTACTGATGAAGGGATCTATTATATCACCCGTTACGGAGAACATATCCAGAAGGTTCAATCAGGTAACTTCAAGGACCTGGAGTTTATGCCCGGCAGTCCGGATACTGTTTATGCAGCCACCTACGGATACGGCACAGCAACTATCTACCGCTCTGATGATGGCGGATATAATTTTCATGAAATAAGCAGCGGGATCAATACAAGTAATCTGATCCGCATTGACCTGGCTGTAACACCCGATCAACCGAATATGGTTGTTGCCCTGTGCGCAGAAAAAACAAAAAGCGGTCTGTATGGTATTTACCGCTCTTTCAATAAGGGAAACGAATGGACCCTGCTATTGTCAGGAACCAAAAAAAATCTCCTTGGCAATTCTTCAACAGGAAACGGGGACGATGGTCAGGGATGGTATGATCTGACAGTGGCCATTTCGCCGGATAATTACCAGGAATTTTTTGTCGGCGGAATAAATGTATGGAAAACCACCAATGGCGGATCAACCTGGCAACTTTCTTCCTGGGGATATCCTGAGAGTGGCACTGTGGATGCTCCCTATATCCATGTCGATCAACATATTCTGGCTTTTAGTCCGGTTACGGGAACCCTTTATGCGGGCAACGACGGAGGGGTATTCCGCACCTGGGATGAAGGAACAACATGGACAGATCTCAGCGACGGACTGGATATCCTGCAGATCTATCGTATCGGCCTGGCATCCCATAAAAAGGATATGGCCATGATGGGCAGCCAGGATAACAGTACTACCCTGTGGAAAGACACCGCCTGGAATGTTGTGATCGGCGGCGACGGCATGGAGTGTATCATTGATTACACTGACACCAATACCTTATACGCTTCTTCACAATACGGCAATATCCGCAGGTCAACCGACGGAGGATATATTTTCCGGGGGATAAAACCCGTAAATGCCGGAAAAGGAGCCTGGGTTACCCCTTATCTGATGTTCCCTGATGACCACAGGTCCCTGCTCGCCGGCTATGCAGACATTTTTTTAACCAAAAACCAGGGCAACACCTGGGAAAAACTTACCGACAGTCTTTCCGGCGGCAAAAAATTCAGGGCACTGGCCATTTCCTCCTACAACCCCAAATTTATTTATGCCTCTTCGGGACCAGGTATCTGGCGGTCGGAGGACAGGGGAAAAACATGGAAAAGCATACATACGGGCCTGCCCAACAGTTCTGTAAGCAGCATCGCTATCTCGCAAAATGACCCTCTCAGGATATGGGTTGCTCTTTCAAATTATGATCAGGGAGTAAAGGTATATACGTCAAAAGATGGCGGGGATCACTGGAACAACTATTCTGAAGGGCTGCCCAATGTCCCTGTCAACTGCCTGGTTTATCAGAATAATACAAACGCTGCCTTATATGCTGGCACTGATCTGGGCGTATATGTCCGTGACGGGAGTATGAATACGTGGAAAGATTTCAGCCTGAACCTGCCCAATGTCATCGTAAACGAAATGGAGATATACTATCCGGACAGCTTGCTAAGGGCCGGCACCTATGGTCGGGGATTGTGGGAAACGAAACTTTATGTCCCTGACACCCTGGCATTATATGCTGATTTCTCCAGCAACAAACTGCAATCGTGCGCACTAAGTCCCTTTACCTTTTATAACCAATATCCCGGCCCATTGGACAGCCTGATCTGGAGTTTCGGACCGGACGGAATACCGGCAACCATAAAAAACAAGGATACGGTACAGGTCTCCTTTGATACGCCGGGGCCGAAAAATGCCCGGTTGATCGTCTTCCGCAACGGACAGTCTGACACCCTTAGCAGACCGGATTATATGGAAGTGGTTTCATCCATCGATGTACAGATCATGACCAATTTCGGAGAATATTACTGGAGAGGGAATCCGGCAGACCTTCAGGCTGGCGGGGCCGATAATTATATGTGGGTATCCTCCCCGGGAGAAGATACATTATACGGCAAAGAGATCATCGTTTATCCCGATACAAACATTACTTACTTTTTATATGCTACCCAGGGAAATTGTGCGGATACCGATACCGTCGATATTACCGTTTATCCAAACGATAATATCCGGTATGCCCTTCCGCTCCAGTATGGAGAAAACGGTCCGTTTGTAAACTACGATGCCACCGTGGAAAATCATGAACCCGTTCCGCCTGCAGGTGACTGCAACACCGACTCTACCTGGTGTGACGAGTTCTCTACCGGAAAAGATTATCTGGCTCATTCTGTCTGGTTCACATTCATTGCTCCCGCCGGAGGCACTGTATCTATCGATTCAAGAGGCTTTGATACACAGATCGCCGTTTATGAAGCCGCATCCCCTGATAGTCTGCTAGGTGGAAATTACAAACTGCTCGCTGCCAATGACGACTACCATGGCCAGGATCTGCAATATGCAGCGGCTATTGAAGACCTTCCCGGCCTGATCGAAGGAAAGAAATACTGGGTTCAGGTGGATGGCAGCGGAGGCAATCTGATGGGTACTTTTTACCTATATCTATATGATTCACCCCTGGCACGGGAAGACCTGCCGGCCAACCGGAAAGAACATGCTTTCGTCGTATATCCCAACCCCAACAACGGAACATTCGATCTGCTTTTTAACCGGACGATAACCCCGGATGCTGACATGAAAATCTTTACGGCCGATGGTAAGATGATCTTC
>JALTEL010000132.1 GCA_027073945.1 Caldifarciminota bacterium
AAATTGGAGTCATCACCCCTTACTTTTGTTTTTGTTTCATCTTTTGGTTTTAAGGATGTTTTACCAGGGAAAACTTTATATTTTAAGGATAAATATTCTACTTTATCATTAGAGAAGAAGAATGAAATAATAGAGCAACTAAAATCAACAGAAGAGTCTGTCAGCTATATTTGGGATATCTTGAAAGACCGTACAGAACCGGTCCCTTTTATAGATCTTTGTATTGAAGTTCAGCGAACTAATCCAGCTCTTTTTTCTCCGAAAATTGAGTTTTCCTTAAAAGAGGTAATGGCTGATATTATTGTTGCAGGTGACGAAGGTTATAGTCTTTGGTCCGGAATCAGGAGTGTAAAATGAATCACTATCCCTATCCATTAAGCCTGAAATATGAACAATTACAGAAAGAGATTGCCGAACCTGAAAAATATCCAAATTTCCGCTTTACTATTTGTACAGCCCTTAGTTCTTTTTTAAGGTTTTTCGGGGCAGTAATGCTTACTGAATATTTTCGCAGCGGAGCTGATAACAGAGAAATCAATAAAAAAATTATCCGCCGTCTTTTACGCCCTTCAGAGCAGAATTTTCTGGATATTATAAATATTATATGCCAAAAGATCGACTTTGATGATCCGCTGCTTAATCAAGTGGATAAACTGTTTGAAGTAAAAAAATCTGATTTTTATAAGGGCTTAAGGGAGCTGGTTAGTTTTCGCAATGATGTAGCCCATGCTTTGAAGGATTTTGGACTTCAGGAGCAAATAGAGAAAGCAGAATCTATTCTGAATTATTACCTGCAGTTTGAATGGATTAAAGATTGGCAAATGGTAGTTAAAACTGATCATGGATACTATGACTGTAATCAAATAGTTCCCAAGGAGTCGGATGTTGATTATCAGCTGGATAATCAATTTTCAATGCAGCCTGTGTTAATAAACAATAAAGATAAATCCAGCAAACCAATTTCCCTTTGGCCATTTTTGTATTTCAGTCCTCAGAAACACGGTAAAGGGCAGGTTTTGGAATGGAGTGAATTATTTTTATACAACAGTATTGAGCATAGAAATATTAACTATATTGCTTACCGGTTTCCTGGACAGATTTCCCAAATGGATGCAGGACTTGATATTGAGGGAGCTACCTATCGGGATTTTATACAAAAAATAAATATCATTAAACGCGATTCCATGGCTGAGCAGGTAATAGAAGATTATTCTTCTTTTGCAGAGTACTACAGTAAGGTTTTTATTGGTCGCGATCATATATTTGAAAAGTTAAATGATTTTATAGATACTGATGTCCGGCAGTATGCTGTTTTAAGAAGTTTGGCTGGAGTTGGAAAAACTGCTGTTATGGCCAACTTTTATCTCCAGAAGGCTTTACGGAAATCTTCCTCCATAGATGAGGATGAGCAGGGTGTTTTACAGAAGTACTTAAAAAGATCTGAATTATATGTCTGGTATTTTTGCATGCAGAGTGGGGATGCTTATAATCCAATAAACTATTTAAAATCGATTAATGCCCAGATTGCAGGTTTTCTAAAATTAAGTAAGAACGAATTAAATGCCAGCTTATCCGGAAGCCAAAAAGATCTGGTTAAGAGTCAGGTTAAACTAATTCAGCAATTTAGTAATAAGTATAAAAACAAAAAACTGATTATCTGTATAGATGCCCTTGATGAGGCTGTTATTCAGGGTGGTACAGGCCTTGATATCCCTCAGTTAATACTACCTGTTAAGGGTGAGGAGTATGAAGAAATTGCAGATTTTGAACTACCGGAAAATGTAAAATATATCTTTAGCTATAGAGTGTATCCTGAAAAAAAATCTGATGAAGATACTTTGGTTTACAGTAATCCATTGCTTGAAGCCAGGTTAAGGAAGATTCCTGAAGAGCATCTGCTTAGTCTAACAGGCAATGATCCTATGATGGGTTTATTGAAAGAAGATGTTGAAAATTTAATTACTGATGTAATGAAGAAAGAGAATAAACCTGTTCCGACTCAACTTGTTCTGGATAAAATTTGGCAGGGTTCGGTTAAAAGTTACCAGGAACTTGTTGAGGTTATGAAAAGGTAAAAGTTTATTATATAAATGCAGGAGCTATTAATGTCTAATTATGCAGATCCATATTACTTGCGCACAATAATAAACCAGGTTACAGACGGAAAACTGGACTTGTCAGATGAAGCTGCTGTTCCTGGGAGTTTAAATATTGAACTGGATAAGATATGGAAGGTGCTATCAAAGAAATACGACTATTTAGCATATAAAATCCTGGGTATTTTGGCGCTTATAAAAGAACCGCTTAGTGATGAGATTCTTTACGCCATCTATAGGGGTTACTGCCTGGATCATAATTTATTTCCGGAAGATTTTACTGAACTTAGAAGACCTGTAAATAAATGGTTAAAGATAGAGGGGGAAACTTATACTCTTCTCCATGACCGCTTTCGGTTTTATTTGGCAGGCAATCTATTTTCCATACAATCGAGAAATGTAGGTGTTGACGAAAGTTTCCAGGTTGCTCTGGGAAAGTTGACCCCTTATGATCTATATCAGTTCCATGCAGATTTAGCTGATTATTATGATACTCGTACATTAGGAAGTGGAGATGATGGATATTCTGCATTATCGGAATCTTCCTATAAATATCTCTCATATCATCTGGAACAAGCTGCTTTGTTAACTACACTATTACCGGAAGAGTACAGGGTTATCGAACTGTGTGAAGATGACCAGAAAATGAAGAACAGGCTTTATGATCTGTGCAGGGATAAAAAGTGGAAAGAGAGCAGTATAAAATTTCAGAATCAGTATGATAACTATTTTGCAGATATGGAACGGGGGCTTGGTGTTTTTGTTTCCTGCCAGGGAGCTGAACCAGATGATGATGCTAAAATGTGCCGGTTGGCCTTGGATGCCGGTCAGGTTGGGGATGAAGCAAAGAATGATATTAGTATTGCCTTTGAGTGGATGAAGGAAAGGCCTTTTGAGGATGAGAGCAGAATAGATGATGCTCTGCAGAGGCTTGATGTACTGGAGCCTAAGGAGTTTTATAAAGCTGCTATTTTACTTATGTGGATAGAAGCTGATAGGCAGGAGAATCTACCAGAAGAAGAAAAGCGGTATGATTTTGTACAGAAGATTATTGATAAAGTAAATGAAAAAAATCCTGAGGGGATAAAATTAGATTGGGGCGAGTTTATTAGTATTGAATTTATGAGTTGGTGGGTAGATAAGGTTCTTACAATTTTTTC
>JALTEL010000133.1 GCA_027073945.1 Caldifarciminota bacterium
ACTGGTGAAAAAGAAAATCGCCGCACCCTGCTCGCTCGCAATTTTGTTGGATAGGGTTGCCGGCAGGCAGCAGAATGTGCGGCCTCCGAGAATGAATAACTATGTCCGCCATCATTATGTTTATGGTCATAGTAATGAGAGAGGTCGGCCCTGCTCGGAAGTGCTTTGGCTGTTTGTATTTGGATTTGATGCTTATGAGTGGTGCGGCTCTCTGAGAAATATTATTAGTGAAAAAGAAAATCGCCGCGGCCTGCTCGCTCGCAGTTTTGGTTGATGGGCTACCAGCAATAAGAACAATAAGAAAAAAGAATGTTGTCGAAGAATATGGATTTTTCAGCAAAAGGCTTTTTAAATAAAATGAAATAACCCCTGTCGAAGAGGTAAGCTCATGGTGTGCCCCAAAGAGTTCATAGGAAATAAAAAAAAGAGTCAATTGAAATCAGATATAGGGATTCTTGATTCTCTAACTGGCGCTATTGAGAAAATAGAAAAAGCATTTCCTAAATACGGGAGCTTTTTAATGGAATTCTTGCAAAATGCAGACGATGCAAAAGCTAGCTCTTTAAGAATATCTGTAGATGAGGAGAAGATTTATATATCGAATGACGGCGCCCCGTTTTCTGAAAAAGATGTGAATAGTATTTGTAGTGTAGGGCGCTCTTCTAAGACGCCAGAAGATTATATCGGATATTTAGGGGTTGGCTTTAAAGCAGTATTTTTAATATCAGATTCTCCGTCGATATACTCCGGAGATTTTAGATTTAAATTTGATAGATACGCTTGGGACAATCCAGAGCACATTCCATGGCAGATAATGCCAATATGGATTGAGAGCCCATACCCGACGATTCCCTCAGGTTATACTACATTATTTGAACTGCCACCAAAAAACAGAGAAATGATGGAACAGGTTCGTAAAGAACTTAGACCCTATGGACTTAATAATAGAATTTTGCTTTTTCTTAGAAATATACATAAAATAGAGATAACGGACAAATCTCATCGCCATTTTAGAAGAAGTATAGAAATGCAAAAAATCATATCTGAACTGCCAGATTATGAAATTTATGAAATCAGAGAGGACAGAACAAACAAGGGAAAGATTAAGGAAAGATGGCTCACCTTCAGATCTGTCTGCAATGTTCCTCAAGAGGTCAGAGAAGATTATACAACTAAAGACTGGGATCGGGGAGAAATAGATAAAAGAGAGATTGTGGCAGCCTTTAGAATTGATGACAAATGGAATTTGATGAAGGAAGAGAGGGGGACAGCGCACATCGGAGTTTTTAGTTTTCTACCACTGAAAGACATCCCTAGTGGCCTCAACTTCTTAATCCAAGCAGATTTCTTGACCACTCCCGGCCGAAGTGAGCTCTCTCGTGACGCTCCATGGAATCACTGGCTGGCCGATGAGATATATAAGTTGCTTACTGAGAAATGCATTCCTGCATTTAAGGAAAATGAAAAGTGGGGGCTGAATTTTTCAGATATCCTCTATCCAAAAGAGGGCGGACATGACTTATTTGAGGAACATATTAAAAAACCACTACGCAAATATCTGGAAAAAGAGCCGGTTTTAAAAGCAGCCGACGGCTCATTTATAAGAGCCGCAGACGCCCTTAAAGTAGATCCCGCGATTAAATCTATTATTCCAAATGCAGAATCCATTTTTGAAGAATTATACCCGGAGAAAAAACTTCTTGCCTATGAGTCTAATGCAGAACAACTAAACGTTACAGAAGACATATACTTTCGGAGCCAACTTACTGAAAAAGAGATGGAACTAATGAAAATCATGGCAGAGAAAAGAGAGATTAACTTTTTCAAGTATGTTTATTCCAGACAAGGTAGTAAATACGCAAAATCTACCTTAAAGAACTATCGTTCTCAAAAGAAAATTCTTACAAGCAAATGGACATTGGAAAGTTCTACAGAGGTTTATTTAAATAGCCAAGGACTTGTGATTCCCCAGGAAGTTGAGGATAAGATAAACATTGTTCATCCAGCCCTTATAGAAGATGAAAAGGTGCTGGTCTTTCTAGAAAAACTAAATATCAATGAGCTGACAGAAGAAATCATAGAGGATCTCATTAGTGAGATGGAAATACCCAACATGAAGGAAAATTGGGAGAACTTTTCAGAGACTCAAAAAATTCAAAAATTAGAGGTCTGTAAAAAACTATGGGAACGAGGAGAAGTAGAAGATGTTAAGCTAGACTTTCTAACTCTAAAAACAAAGTCCGGCGATTGGCTTAATCCAGAAGAAATAATCTTTTCAGAAGAGTATATGCCAAAGCATAAGATGGAGCAACTTGTAAAAAAGGGTCTTTATGACCTGCCCCTAAATGATAAACCAATAACGTTTCTTTCTGATGTCTTTATTACCAACAAATCAGAAACCGAAATTCAGAGTTGGCGGAAATTCTTTGAAAGTTTGGGAACAGACAAATTGTTTTCTCGTCATAAATCTAAGATTACTGAAAGGGTCGCAATAAGGGCAACATTGGCCTATGAACAAGCAAAAGGAAGAGCTGCCAGAGAACTTAACGAATCTGAAAAAATGGGTTATGATGTAGAATCCGGAGAGCGGTATATTGAGGTAAAAGGCAGCAAAGATCCATCTCCTTCAATTAGCATAACCTCACACGAAATGAAGGTTTTGAGTGAGAACCCCGAGAAGTATTTTGTTTATATTGTCAAAGAGACCCTCACGAGTCCAAGCCTCCATGTAATAAGAGGGAATAAATTGATAGAGAAGCTAAATAGGGTTAATATAAATTTTGATGCCATTATTGCAGATATAGAGGATGTTTTTAACCTGCTGTGAGTTCCAAAATCAACACCCATAAATACCTCTCCTCACTTCCCCTTCCCATGATAGAAATTACCGACATAATTGCAAGGGAAATCCTCGATTCCCGGGGCAATCCCACGGTGGAGGTGGAGGTTTTCGCAGACAGCATCCGGGCCAGGGCGGCCGTTCCCTCCGGTGCGTCCACGGGTACAAGGGAGGCCGTGGAGCTCAGGGACGGCGGAAAGAGGTATCACGGCAAAGGGGTTCTCCGGGCCGTTTCCAATGTTGAGGACATCATCGGGCCGCAGATAATCGGCATGGATGTCTTCGACCAGCGCGGTATCGACCTCACCCTTATCGACATAGACGGCAGCGATAACAAGGGGGAACTGGGGGCCAACGCGATTCTCGGCGTTTCCATGGCCGTTGCAAGGCTCGGTGCGTATCTCAGCGAATC
>JALTEL010000134.1 GCA_027073945.1 Caldifarciminota bacterium
GGCATCATATCTCTCCTTTAATTTACTTCCGTGGGCGACGGGCAACGATTTTTGCTTTTGCGTCATGTGCTTGTGCGACGTGATACCGCGCACGTAGCCTGGCGGTGCATATCGAAAGCAAGGTAGACATCCGACATGCCCCCGCGGCCGAGGAGGTGCTTTATCGCGTATCTGTCTTTTAACAACACGCCTTCTAGCATCCGTTCTCCCTCAGACTGGTTTTGACACGAGCGAACCGGCATTGGGCAAGGAACTGATTCAGAGGGGAATCATGGACACTGCCAATTTTCGATTACTTTGCGCTCGCCGGGCTTCCAGTAGTTAACGCGCCATTTCCCATTTCCAAGGGGAATCAGTTCGTACTGCTCATTCTCTGTAGTCTCTACTCGCCTAGAGAGGGGTGTGTCTCCAGACCCACAGTGTAGTTTGGCATCATATGTCCATTTCTCTTTCGTCGTTACCTTAGCGATCTCTCCTGAAACTTTTTCCATCTGGCACTCCTGTATCTCCCAGGTAACGTCAATGATCTTTAGTCCCTGAATATTGTTGTCTTTGTACAATCGCATTTTCTTCCCTTGCTGTTCAGCCTCTTCTGCTGCGTCTCCCCACGTAGCCAGTAATCCAGAAGTATCCCCTTCTTCCATATACCTGGACTGAGACTCTAGCGCAGCTTCTATCGCCCCCCGAACGAACGGGTCGCATCTATTAGCCGGGGTAGGAGTGTAGGTTGGTGTAGGGGTTGGTGTAGCGGTGGCCGTTGATGTGGGTGTTGGAACAGGAGCAGCGGTAGATGTCGATGTTGGTGTTGGTGTGGTAGCAGGGGTAGAAGGTACGACCATCGGGGTAGACGTAGGTGCCGGGACTACCCTCAATAAAATGTGTTGGGACTCCAAGCAACTCTTTGGGGGACATACTCCTGCCTCTGCTACAGCCTTTTCCCCACCCCTGACGTATACTTCATATTCTCCCTCAGTTACAGGTATCCAGTCGGGGTCAGTCTCATATCTATTGTCGGAATGTCGTCTCAGTTTCATTTCTCTCGATTCGCGACTCCTATCTCGCAGAAGTTCGGAGCAAGCACACATGCGTAGTTGCTTCGGTACATCGCTAGACATAGGAAATACACCAGGAGTGCCTTTACTATCCACAAGATCAATCCGAGCCTCCACAGGAATTGGAGTCATCAATTGATAAAAGCCTCTATGCGGTTCATCCATGACAATGCTCCCTTTATACTGTTCGGGAACAAACACAACAGGGATCAGATAATTCGTCCCGACTATAGAAAAGAAGTATTTCTGTGGCTCCACTACCAAGCGACAGGAAGAAGCATCCACGACAAGACGCGTTTTCCATTTTGGATTTGTTATTGAACAGCGCCAAGCGTAAGGCACAAGCTGCATTGAAGGCTCCCCTTCGTTAATCTCCTGGCCTTGAGCAAAGCCTATATCTGAAAGCTGTTTGCATTCCCCCTTAACTGTATCCAGATTGCTATCTTTGATACTCACGCTTATGCCTTGCACATCACCAAAGTACAAAAGCCGCACGGTCATAGAAATCGGAGAGTGAAGAACAAAAGGTATTCGCATGATTGGAGGGGGTTGCAAAGGCTGAAGTGGTAATGGCTTTCTTTGTATAGGGGTCGCCTTGAGAATCTCGGCGAGCCTTTTCTCAAATGAACCCTTTTTACTATCAATGCCGCGGTTCCAAGCTGAAACTGCCCCCCAATAACAAGCCTGCACCGCCACGATATTGTCCCTCTCTGCAGCCTTGGTAGTACACAATCTATCAAACTCGTTCTCTGCCTCTTTGAAACGCCTGCCCGCAAAATAAGCTTTCCCAAGTAAGAATCGATCGTGGAATGTCAACCTATGTTTGTCCAACTTTTGAAGAACGTCGATAGCAGTTACAGCGTCTTGTTTTTTCCCGCTCAAGGCCTCAGAGACGAAAATTTCGGCTCTGTCCCTTTGCACGTTTTTGCAAATATCTTCCGTAGCCAATGTTCCCTGGCATGCGCTGTCAAGCAAATTGCCAATAGCCTTGGCATCTTTCATATCTATATCTCCATCGCGTAGGCGGACCTTGAGCAACAATTCCTTTTCAAAAAGACAGGATCTAAAGTTAGGATCGCTTTCCCCGGCATAGCTTAATACTTTCGTGCATTCCTTGCTGTCAACGTCTGCCTTAAGCTCTCTATAAGCCAGTTGAACTATATTTGCTTTCGTACGACGTACGACTACTTTATTCCCTCTTCCGTAGATAGCGTTGAGCATAGAGTACGACAGGCCTGGAGACTTACGCAAAATAGAACCGACGACGTTCTGAACATCTCGGGTAGTTAGGTACGCATTAAAGTAGTCACGAATTGCAGAAGGTTCATCTTTTGCGGAGTGCAATATTCCGGCGTACATCAAATACAAGCTCTCTACATAAGCAACCACCTCGTTTTCTTGGATTCCATTGAAGTGAGTAGGAATACTTATATTACCGGTACTAGGAAGTTCAGGCAAAGGAGAGAGATAAACCATAAGAGACCTTTTACCAGGGTCGTACAAGAACCAGATTACGGTACCGTATGCTTTGGCTGCACGAATATCCCCCGCCGCCCTAAGAATAGATCCAGGAACATAACGGCCATTTTGATTCTTTATTACAGGAGGCATATGTGGTATGTTCAGCTCTCTATACAGTCTCCGGAGGTCAGAATCTATCCGGCTATATTGGTCACGAGGCCACTCTCCTTGTGAATAAGAAAGGACAAGGCAATTAGCACTACCTTTGGGTAAGTTCTTTACAACAACTACAGGCATTACAACAAATACCATGAAGATGAAGATGAACAAGAGACAGCCCATCGAAAAGATAACCCTTTCTTGCTTAGGAATACGGATACCAAGCACTAAGGCGAGCAAAATTAGCACACAAAAAACACAAACATACCAGACAGAGAACATAAATACCGTCAATACAATGCCTAAAACAACTGCTAAGCATGCGGATACACACCAAGGCCAATTTAGGGACCCTTCTTTGCTTGAAGGCTTTGACTTCCACACACTGAATAAAAACAACAAAGAAACCAAGGCTAGCAAAAATAATATGGAATATGGATAGTAGCGCCACCCTACATCAGGGAAAAACGCGAAGTAAGCAATTGTCGCAGGAAATATCACTACCGTAACTGCGATTATCGCTAATGTCCATTTCCTTTCGTCAATTTTGGATCCCACAACGAGAGGCCAAGCTAGAC
>JALTEL010000135.1 GCA_027073945.1 Caldifarciminota bacterium
TTCAGTGAACGTACTGTCTACTCCGCCTATAGTCGCAAGATCGGAACTACCGTCGTCCGTTGCATTCACTCCGCATAAACTCGAAAAATCATATCCGTTGTTGTACTGAGGATCATAGTACCACATATCTCCCCCTTCCATGTACAGTCTCCCGCTGTCATTCTTACACCAATCTGCCAATTTCCCTCCGTTTGTCAGGTCTATTATCCCGTTATATTGATACATACCGGCAAATACAAATACACTTGCATAATTATTTAAACTGTCTATCATCGGGCTGAAACTCGTGTAATAATCTCCCGCGTATCCCAATTCTTTTAATACGCTGTCCATAACAGGGCCTGAACTATGATTCTTATCGATATCGAATATGATATACGATTTCTTCCCCACGAGTATCTCCGCTTCACCATTTACAGGTAAAAAATTATCCCCACTTATCGTGTAACCCATATTCACAGCCGTACCGCTCTTGATACCCGCATCGGAAGTGGCAATTAAGCCATAATCGGATGTAAAGCTTGTTGAATCTGATTTTATGTCCCCTATAAAAGCTGTGCTGTCGTTTATGGTTATTCCCGAAGTGTTAGTTCTTATGGATATCCGCACATTTTTTGCTTCTTCTCCTCCACTGTTTTTTATAAAGAATTTTATCCCCACCTTTTCCCCCGGGTCCCATCTGCCGTTTCCATTACCCGTACTGTCGTCTTCGATAATTGTTCCCTTTTTCTGCACAGACGGAGCCTCTACGGGAAGGGTAAAGGATGTTGTCCATGTCGTTTCCGAAGATACGATTGTCATATTGAATGGAATATTGTATCCGTCTGAGACTTGCCCGACATCAAACTCATAGGCGCTATCTCCGAAGACCGAATCACCTGATGCCAAATCCCCGAAATATACACTATCCTTAATCATACTCACGGATGTATCGTTTGAACTCAATTTGGCATATACATCATGTGCCGAATCGGAACCAATGTTTTTAAGATAAGCATCAAAATTTATACTTTCTCCGGGGTTAATCTGACCATTGTTATTCCCTGCCGAATCCCCTATAACCCCATACAAATAGGTCACATAAGGACCTGACGGCGGAACTACTTGAACAGTATCCACAACCGGAATCTTATTCATAGCCGTTACGGTTAATATGAAAATACCCGTTTTCAAAGGAGCAGGATTTAATTTTAGAACCACACTCCCCGAAGCATCGGTATACCCGTGCGCAACCAATGTGGAATCGCTTGGATTATACAAACCGCAGAGAGCGTCTTCCACACCCGGTGTACTCACATAAAAAGAAGTGTCTCCCAAAACGATATTGTTATTATGATTTACCGTAATCGATGTCGGAGTGTTAGTTCTGACTTGAATTGAAGGATCTCCGAAAATTGTCCAAGATTGAAACATCTCCACCCCGTCCGTTGCATCAGGCCCGTACTCCTCTATCATTTTACAACTTCCATTAAAGTATAAAGCACCTATTGATGTATTAATTTTATTAATGAGTAAACGAATGAATTCGGTTTGGGAAACTGTGGGCGGTACCCACGACTGATTTATGGTGGAGCCGTAAAAATCAATTGCTCCGGTGGGAGCCGAGGGAGTACCGGCTTTAAGCCAATTTTCTGCAAAACAATCATTTCCGTTAAAATCTCCAACAACACAGGCAACTGACTGGATAAAAGGCAACCTGTTCACATTGGAAAGAGATTGTACATTGCTGTTTGTATATGCAGGGGTAGCCCATTCCGTTATGGCTCCATGACCGCAGTAATATACACACCCCCTCCCTTCGTTAAGGGCATTGGTGACATCCGTTGCATTCTGATAACCATCTATCATAAGATCCACATTGGTGTAATTGTGTGTCAGCAACGAGTCTCTCAGCCATGAAACTCTTTCCGAATCGGATGGATCACCTTGTGTGCTGCCAAGCCCCATTGCATCCTGATACCATGTCCCGCTGGTATCAGGATGCATCACATAATTAATTGAACGATTCACCATGTTCTTTATATCCGTGGTATCCGATGCGGAAAATCGTCCTATTACGGCATCGGGATAATAATCATTGCCGACAAGATACGTATAAACAGGATCACAATCCGCTCCGTCGGCTGCACCGTATGTGCCTTTGGCCGGTGTAATATCCTTCCCGTCTCCTACAAGAAGTATATATGTGATCTTATCTTTGTAGTACTCCTTTTGAATGTAGTTTTTTATCGAATCCTCGTTATTACCTCCAATATCTGACAATTTAACAAGTTTACATGGAATTCCCATTTTTAACTTCCACAGATAAAAGGGGATCATCGTTCTGTATAAATTATCCGCCGCTATTATTAACATCGGTCCTTGATCCTTTACAGCAAGATACTGAAACTCTATATTCCTGTAATTTAAAAATGTCGCTCTGTAAATATTATCAAAATTTTTATCAATTCTTTTGGGCATTCCGGCATTTTTCAACTCATTAATTCCAAATAAAGATGTGGTCTTGATGCTGAACCTAATGTGTTTTACAATTCTGTATACATTGTTTATCGGGTCATAAATAATGGGATTTATTCTGACATTCACTCCTCTGAAATCTCTCATTATAAAAGGTTTGGAAATATCGATTTCCTTTGAAGGAAATACTTCAGAATCATATTTTACCGCAAATGAATATTTAACTGTTTTCGGAGTTATGTTTCGGTACAAATTCCCCTTTGACGGTACGGGAGGATTGTATTTTGCCAAACTGGTTTTTTCTGAAATAACCGAAAGATATACATTCCCGACGTTGTTAACAATAATATTTTCATTGATATGAGGTAATGCGGGATACCCCTTTTTTAAGTAATCAACCGCTCCCGGTATTTCGAACTTTGTATATGTTTTCCCGTTTATTCCAATGTTTTTTGTAATGAATCCGTTTAAATCGAAATCTACTATCACTTCATTATTTGTCTGAGATACAATTTTCACGGTATAGGGTTCAACAGCTCTATCGTTAAAACTGACATATTCGGCGAACAGGGAAATATAAACAGAGCAAAAAACTATGAATAATGCAAATTTACGCATGCAACCTCCTTAAATTATAAGCATTACAATTGAATTATATTCACATTATTTTGATAAGTCAAGTGATTCTCGTTTATTAAGTAGGAAGTAAGAAGTAAGAACTAAGAAATTAAATATGTAATTGCTTCTATAATCCCTAAGAAT
>JALTEL010000136.1 GCA_027073945.1 Caldifarciminota bacterium
CATAGATACTGGGTTTTCAATCATTTTACATATTTCTGACAAGAACTTAGCTCCATAAGCTCCATCTATAATTCGATGATCCGCTGTTAGACCTATTGTAATCACCGTCTCAAAGGCTATTCCGCCGTTACTTTCAACCACTCTTCGCTCCCATTCCCCGATAGATAATATTGCTGCCTGAGGCGGATTAATAATTGCTCGGAACTTACTGATTCCGAACATCCCTAAGTTGGAAAGTGTAATTGTTGCATCTTTTACATCTTCGGAAGAATATGATTTTTCCTTAATTCTTCTGGAAAGAGATACCCAGTCCAACCCGAGAGCTTTAATATCCTTGGTTGAACAATTTCTTAAGACCGGGACAAGAAGACCTTCCTCAGTATCCATGGCAATACCTGTATGGACATGGTCAAAAAGCTTTACTTTTCCATCTCCGATCCATCTTCCGTTAATAAGAGGATATTCCATTGCTGCGAGAGCAATTATCTTTGCAAATAAGACATTTATGGAAATAGCTGTCTTTGAGCTACCCTTTAAATACTTATATACATCAAGAAGGGAGTCTGCCTTTACTGTTGCGTAGAGAGTAAACTGGGGTATTTCATTCCAGCTCTGAACCATTTTTTCAGCTCCAAGCATCTGTATACGTGAAAGCTGAACTTCTTTCCCAACCACATTTGATTTGTCTTTCAAATTATTGAGGTATTTAAGAACATCAGCTTCAACAATACTTCTACTTGGACCTGAACCTGATATCATACTCAGATCAACCCCCTCCTTTCGGGCAATATCTCGGGCACGGGGAGAAGAAAGAATATAGGAATCTGCTTTATATGAATCATCGTTCAGAACTACATCCTTTTTCCCTATCCCCTTACTTGTCTCAACTACGCTATTCCTATCGCTTTGAGATTCTGGAACAGAATCGGGAATTTCTTCCCCTTCCTGTATTAACCACCCGACAACTGTACCAACCGGAACCGTTACCATTTCGGGAACAACAATTTTCCCAAGGATCCCGTCTTCCTGAGCCTCAACATCTACAGCTGCTTTATCACTTTCGATAACAAATAAGAGGTCACCCTTTTCTACAAAATCGCCCTCTTCCACTGCCCATTCAAATATTGTACCCTCATTCATTGTCAACCCAAGTTGGGGTAATAGTACTTCTGTTGCCATAATTATCCTTCCTCGATTTTATTCAGACTTTTTAATAGAGTCTCTTTAATAATCTCAACGTTAGGAGCAACGTATTTTTCAAGAGGAGGACTAAAGGGCACAGGAACATTTTTTGCCCCTACCCTAAAAATTGGTGAATCAAGAAAATAAAAGGCCTCTTCCTGAACTTGTGTTGCTATTTCACCTCCAACACCTCCGTCAACTACTGCTTCGTGGACAATTACGCATCTATGAGTTTTTTGTACTGATTTTAAAATAGTCTCAATATCAAAAGGTTTTATTGTCAACAAATCAATTATTTCCACAGATATATTTTTTTCCCTTTCAAGCTCTTCTGCTGCCTGAATAGTTTTTTGAACCATAATAGAATAGGTAACAACAGTAACATCACTACCCTTTCTTATAAGTTCGGCCTTCCCTATGGGAGTAAAAAATTCTTCCTCTGGAACTGGTCCCTTCTGGGAATAAAGAACCTTATGTTCAAAGAAAATTACAGGATCATCCAACCTTATTGCTGATTTTAAAAGTCCCTTTGCCGTAGCAGGACTTGAGGGAGTTACTATTATCAGACCGGGGACATTATACAACCAACCTTCAACTGACTGACTATGCTGAGCCGCTGCTTGGTTTATCATTCCATCAGGGGCTCTGACTACCAAGGGAATATTCATCTGACCACCAAACATATAGCGGTTCTTCGCAATCTGATTTGCAAATTCATCAAATGCAATACCCATAAAATCAGCAAAATGCATATCCGCAACTGGACGGCATCCAGTTAAAGCAGCTCCAAGAGCAGCACCTATTATTGCTGTTTCACTTATTGGAGTAGCTTTTACACGGTCTCCAAACTCTTCTGATAATCCGGAAAACTGGCCAAAAATTCCTCCATTACTAATTATATCCTCGCCATACAAAAATACAGAAGGATCCCTTTGCATCTCTTCCCTCATTGCCTCACGTGTAGATTCTGAAAATGTTATATTTCTCATTGTACCGCCTCTGGATATTTGTTTGGAGAAAAAGAGAAGAGATCATCCATTGCTTCTTTCCCTTCCGGATATGGACTATTTTCTGCAAAATCCACTGCCTCTGCAACCTCTTTTTCTGCATCATTATAAATTTTATCTATTTTCTTTTGATCAAGTATCTTTTCCTCTATCAGATATTTTGAATACCTGGTTATTGGATCCATATCTCCCTGCCAATGTTCGACCTCTTCCTTAGTTCTGTATTTTTCAGGATCACCAACAAAATGCCCTTTAATACGAAAAGTTCTGCATTCGAGAAGAGAGGGTCCATCCCCCTTTTTGGCCCTATTAACAAGATACCTGCTGGCATTATACACTGCCGCTATATCATTTCCATCTACACTGATTCCCGGAATATTATAAGCCTGAGCTCTATCAGCAACAGAGACAACAGAAAGGGCGTAACTGGAAGGTGTAGTTGAAGCGTATTGATTGTTTTCATTTAAAAAAACAACAGGAAGTTTCCATATTGCAGCCATATTCAGAGCCTCATGGAAAGTTCCCCTGTTGCTTGCTCCATCACCAAAAAAACATACTGCAGCCTGCTTTGTCTTTCTGATTGAGGCTGACAATCCGGCACCTACAGCAATATTGTATCCGCCGCCGACAATACCGTTAGCTCCAAGCATTCCGATACTGAAATCGGCAATATGCATGGATCCTCCCTTACCTTTACAGTAACCATCTTTTCTCCCAAAAAGTTCTGCCATCATCCTATTCATATCAGCACCCTTTGCAATCGCATGCCCATGCCCCCGGTGTGTGCTGGTTATATAATCATCAATTTCAAGATTTGCCATCATCCCTGCAGCAATTGCTTCTTCACCAATATAAAGATGTACAAATCCTGGTATTTTATTATTTAAAAATAACTTTTCTACACTCTTTTCAAACAATCTTATACGAACCATTGTGCGTAATAAATTAATCTTTTCTTTACCTGATAATTTTGAAAATTCATCGGTAATATTATACGATCCCTTACTCATAGATAGACCTCCTTAAACT
>JALTEL010000137.1 GCA_027073945.1 Caldifarciminota bacterium
TTGTAAAATTGTACAACCAGCTTGAGGAGGTTCATAAGAACAAAAACTGGCACATAAAAGGAGGTTAAATCGTTATGAAACAATATAATCAGGATACTTCGGTAAACTCTAATTTTGAGGAAGAGGGTTTGTATTTTCACACTGATGCCTATTTTAATCGTCTGACAGCTATAAATGTTATTTCACAAAAATCATTTTCATAAATCTGGTGAATTTGTCGTCCCTGACACGCAAGAAATAAATACCCGGGTGAAGCATGGATTTTAAACCTGAAACCTGCACAACCGCTTTTGTACCTTTCCTGCATAGAAGATTGTCTCCTATTTCCCTTCCCTGTAAATCAAACAAAGCGGCATTTCTTAAATTCCGCGTATTTCCCGTTACTGCAAAATAATCCTGTTTCAATGAGAATATCATAGGTACACCTATTTCATTGCCTGCATTTCGACCTTGCTCGGCAACAGACAGGGCTTCCGGATTGTAGAATTTTATCACATATCCGCCTTTTCCACCCTGATAGTTGGGTGTATATGGGTCTTCATTGTATGTATAGAAAATGTATTTCCCTGAACCGTTCACAGCAGATGAGTCCTGCATACCAATAGTTGCCTGCATGCTGTCACTGATGTAGTCCATATTTTTGTAAAGGAAAATGATATCATTACATGTATCACCGTAATTGGCAGGATTTTTTGATTGTACCTGCGCTTCAAAGGTGAAATTGTGCGAAGTACCATAAAGAGGCACCTGATACCATTCTATAACACTGAGTGTATCCCCGAAAGTCTGATAATAAACAGCACCTCCGCTTGATGGGTCAAGGTCTTCCCAGAACGGCAAAAAAGCTACATTCAGATTCCCCGTTGGAATTGTATCCACGGTTGATGGTACCTGCTCTCCTGTAAAGGTGAATCCGCCGTTTGAGCTGACAGTCATGCTGTCATAATCAACATTGTATATTGTAACCGAGTCTGCAAGCTTCACCGTCTTACTATCGTCATCCAATAAAGATAGGTTAGTCCCGGTTGTGGAAATCTCCAACCAGTTATAAGCGGGGCCACCCCCTATCGCTTCGCTGTCCTTGAATATCCATCCGTAAGTATCAGCTCCCTGATGGCCCTTTATCTTTATATGTTCTATTATGCTATCATTATTGACATTATCATCGGTCAAATCATGATAGAACTTAAGTATATATTTAACCCTGTGGTTTATGGAATGAGTCCATGTAAAATTATCAATGACACTATCACCCACTGCAAGAGGCGCACCATGATGAGAGCTTGTGGAATACACTGTACTGCCTGAGGAATCCACCTGAAAGTAAACATAGAAATTGTTCTCCGAATTTGTCCCTACATTCTTCGTAACACAGCTTATATTGAGTGTTTGGGGTGAATCGGCAACCCAACCGGAAAGCTGCGGATTAACGGATACAATCCCCAGGTCATGCGGTGCCGTGCCGTCTACTTCAATATCATCCAGATAAAGATACCACTCATTTGCATCGGAATAGCAGTCAAAACCTATGTAAAAAGTATCGTCAGAGCCTGGAGTAGCTGTTATAACAACTCTTTGGTATGTTGTATCTGTTATGTTGTTATTATCATAAAGTTTTTGAAGTGTATCCGCAATATTTTGGGAAGCCATGAGATAAACTCTCAATTTCTCAGGATAGGAGGAAGAACGGGCTCTAAACCAGAAAATAAGCGTGTCTTCATGTCCTCCTGCCATGATAATCCCAGGTGTTATTGCCCAATCATCATCGGAACCAGAGGTGGAATAGGCGCCTCTCAAACTATTACTGCCCGTATGAGGACGATCTGCTCTCACTGTCCACGAATAACCATCACCATTATTATCTATAACCTGCCATCCGCCTCCGGGTGCAGAGCCTGTCGAATATGTCTCAAAGCCATCTTTAAACAATACACTTGCCTCTAAACAGGAAACAATCATTAGCAATGATAATATACAACGCATAGGCACCTCCCTTTTATAGGATAATTATACATCCTTTTGCACGAACTGTCAAGGGGCTGACAGGTACAACTATTTAATTTTCAAAATCTTAAAGATTTTTTTTCTCCCTTTTATATTGACAAAATAAATCCCATTGGACAGTCCATTGAATGTAATATTGTGGTTTTGTTTAGTTAAAATGCCATTTTTTACAAATCTTCCCTGAGCATCAAAAATACTGTAAGTAACCCTGCTCTTTATATCAGGGAAAGATATCCCATTTACGGACCAAAGCATCCTGAATGCAGACTTTTCTTCCCGTTCTTTAATAGGTATGCTCTGAGGAAACACGGACAAATAGGCATTCACAAGAATGCTGTTTGAGCCGGTGAAGTGATAAAATCCCCAGAATTCCTTTAATGTGTCATTTGCAGCATCATTGTTATTCAAATTCTGAGCAGGGTCCTGGAAATAAGCAGAGTCAGCAGGCGGAGATACACCAAAAAGAGCTGATGCGTCTTCTGTATGGGAAAACACAACTACAGAAAACCAGTCAGGAGTGGACAGGGCGGCTCGGGAAACGGATATCTCAGTGACTCCATTGCCTGCTTTTGCGTTATCCCAGCCTATATAAGCACTTCCTGGAAAATTATTATCAAGATTGGAGTATAATTTCACAAAATATCCGCTGTCCGCATTAAACTTATAAAGAGCATAGTAGTTGCCATCCTCAACACCAATGGCATAATCCATTTTAAGAGGTAGGATAATGCTATCAGAGCCCCACCAGTTCATTGCCAGCCTTGTGCCGGGGTCATTGACATCATTTGCACTTGAAGCGGAATCCACATCAAAATAAACGAAGAAATCCCCTTCTCCTCCGTAACCGGAATCAAAAGCCTGATAGGTATAGCCTATGTAAACGGAATCATTGTCGAATGTCAGCCAGGCGTTTTTTGACGACATTGTAAACAACATCTCATCGTCATCAAAGCCACATGTATCAACTATACCATCCATCGGATCAAGAAATCCCATAGGTGAAGCGCCCCAATTTGAATAATCATAATAGCCGAAAGTAATACCATGCTCTGATATAACAATTGGAAATGTATCCAGCGAGACAGTATCAGGAACAGGGCCTGCCTCTTTGTCAATATTAGAAGATACGTCTACAACTCTATCTCCATCCGGTACAGTAACACTGTAGGTATATAAGGTATCCGAATCAGACCATTCACCCGCACTATTTGATACCTGGTCATCATGTGGGATGACAGACACTGCGCTACTTGCGTCTCCGCCCGTTATCCACGTTGATATATGCAATTCCGGATGTACACCGCCGAGGGTTGTCCATGGTATTTTTATCTCCAATGTTGAAAGACCGCTTGTTGTATCACCAGTTGAGTAGTACCAGGGAACGCCCGGAGTACTATCCTCCCAGGCGTTGCCGTTCCACCTATAAAGATAAGCAGAGGTGACAGCACCATCAGCGCCGCTCCACCAGAAATACGCTTCCATATCAATGGCATACGCCTCTTTTGCAAGTGTATTGGCAAAATTCATCTTTCTTCCCCATGCATCACTATCACCGCTATAATAGCCTGAAGAAGGTTGTTCATCCGAATCTATACCCACCCCATATGCAACATCCCAGCTTGCAGTATTGGCAGTTTTTATGAAAATATAAAAATAATCCGAATCCCATGTTGTATACAGACTATCCAATTGCGCACCTGCTCCACCCCCCTGGTCCGCATAACCTTTATAAACATAATCGCCATCCAGCTGACCATCAAGTACGATGTTTGAATAGACGGTATCACCAACACTGTAATCAGGAACGGAATCTCCCTTTCTGTGTCGGGTTGTATAAACTGTAATTTTTATACTGTCGGGTCTGCCTATGGAATCTATTGGAATAGAGAGCTCATAATCTGGATTTGTGCCTGCTCCTGCACAAATTGTATCCCTGTAAACAAACCTCCATCCACTATCCCATTTAAATAACTCATCATCTGTATTATCATTTATATAAAGCACAAAATCCGGATACGGCGTGGAGAATCTTACAGCCTTTTCAAGCGGCGAATAAGAGCCACCCTGTGCAGAAAACGTATCAATAGCAACAAATAAATCCCCATTATTACCCAAAAAGAACGTATCGGCGGTTTTTACGCGAATGTAAATCCTGACAGTATCCCACTGAAGAAAAACAGAATCAATATCAAGATGACCCGTATCCTCTGCCTCCAAGTCTCCTTTCACATAGCTGTATCTGTAGTAAGAACGCATCTGATTCCTGTGAAGAATACCGTCAACTGCAATTGAATTTGGCGTAACCATAACAATAACTAATATCAAATGAATCATAATTTCCCCCTTTTTATTGTTTTATATATTATGCTTTTCTTAACGAACTGTCAAGTGCAATTTTTATTGTAATAATTTTCAAAATAATTCAGTTATACACTGCCACTTGACAAATCGTGGCACATGCATTATATTATAGAAGATTATGAAGAAATATATAATGTTGATATTGTTATCAATGGGTATGGGGTTGTCCGCGATAACGATCAATGAGGTAAATTTTGGCACCACAAAATGGATTGAACTATACAATTCAGACAGCAAAGATGTTTCTCTTTCCAATATTAAATTGATATTACCTCAAAGCACTGTGGAATTGAGCGGAGTAATTGAAGCAGGCAATTTTTATCTCGTCTCACAATCCGATATAGGAGGAGGATCAAGAGAATTAGTAAGCAGCGAAGTAAGCTTCGATAAAAACGGCGGTTTTTTAATTCTAAAATCCAACGATAAACTTATTGACTATGTTTGCTGGGGTGATATCAATCAGAACTGGTATGATTCCTATCCGTTTTTGTGGTCTTTTCCCATTGTAATAACTAATTCCGATATTTCCCGTGTCCCTGATGGCAGGGATACCGATACACCGGGAGATTTCAAAGGCACAAATTCTCCGACCCCTCTTTCTCCCAATCAAACAATGGGACTTGACCCTGTGTCATGGAGCAGGATTAAAGCACTGTTTCATGATGCCCATAAACATATGTAAACTCTTTTTTAATGAAAATCCTGTGGCTTGATGACGAAATTGAGACATTATTACCCCATAAGATTTATTTACAGCGTAACGGGATAGATGTTGACGGCGTAGACCACCCCGATGCAGCCATACAAAAAGTAAACGAAAATAATTATAATTTGATTCTCGTCGATTTTAGAATGCCGGGCATGACTGGCATTGAATTTATAAAAAAGGCAAAACAAATAGCTCCAAATATTCCTTATGTGCTGGTTACCATGATGCAGGATGCCGATATAATGGAGGACGCCGTTAGCGAGGATGTTTACGATTACATTGTAAAGCCCGTACAACCATCCCAGATACTTGCAATTGTAAAAAGACTCGAGAAAGATGCGATTATGGAAAAAAAACTGGGACACAAGCTGGTCAGCTTCTACAAAAATATAGAGAATATAAAAAGGGACAAATACGGATGGCTTGATATAGGAACAAAAGTAGCCTATTCTCTTTCCGATAATACAGAGGCGCAACTCGGAGACGAAATTGAAGATCTGAACAATGAATTTGCCCTCTGGATAAGCAAAAATTATAACGAAATTATCAATGACAGCAGTATTACTCATTCTGATAATGCAGTCGATAAATTCATAATACCGGAGATTCAAGCCGGTAAAAAGATCGCTCTTTTTGTGCTGGATAACTTCAGATTTGCGCAATTTATAAAACTCTTGAAAGGATTTTCTAACAAAATAAAAACTGAGATACATCCTATGTATGCAATTTTGCCCACAGCTACCATTTTTGCGCGTAACAGCATATTTGCAGGTCTACTGCCCTTTAGAATTCATGAAATTCACCCTGACTATCTAAAGAATAATCTTCATGAAAAAGAGCTGTTCAAGCAGAACCTGAGCAGGCACAAAATACGGGACAGACATGTAAACTTTTCAAAAATTAACACGCTAAATGCGCTGAAATCTGCCAGAGCAAACGGGGATCTTAACGTATTTGTCATAAATTTCATTGACCTTTTATCCCATATACGGAATGATGTGGACTCTCTCAGGGATATTGCACCTTGCGAACAGGATTTTACCGATTTGACTTTATTTATACTGAACATGGGAAGATTATCAACCCTGATTGAAGAGATGTGTGAAAGGGGATTCACGACATTTATGACAACAGATCATGGATGGATTACTGCAAGAAAGCCCGCCATTATCGAGGGCGGCAAGGATTTAACACCATCTCTCAGATTCAAATTCGGACATAGCTTACGACTGAGAAGAGAACGGGATGGCATTACCTTCAACAATGCCTCTCTTTTGGGCTTACCTGTGGAATACGGCCGTGCAGCAATTGCAAAGGCCTACAACTTTTTTATATATCCTACAGACCCCGTTAAATACGAAAAGAAATATACAGGAAAGCTTATGCATGGCGGTGCAACACTGGAAGAAATGATAGTGCCGTTTATTAAGTTGAATTGAGTTTATTCGTATATATATTTCAAAAACGTCTCGCCAAATCTATTTTTCAATTTTTTTAAAGCTCTCTTTTTTAATTGGCTGCAACGTTCTCTTGAAAATCCCAGTCTTCTCGCAATATCAGCCAGTGTTTCAGGTTCTTTTCCGTCAAGCCCGAAATGCCTCATTACAATATAACGTTCTTTAGGCCTCAAGGTGTTCAAAGCCTGCTTGATAATCTTTTTCAGTTCCTCTCTTTCTATTTCCCTGTAGGGAGAAGGAAGAGCATCCTGAGTAAGAAACTCCGGGAAATTGGAGTGGGACTCTCCGGCCCGCTGCAAACTCTCAAGTGAAACCTCTCTTCTCAATTTTTGAAACAGTTTGCTTGCCTCGGCCTCTGACATGCCGGCTTCTTCCGCCACCTCCTGTAAGGTCACATTACCACCTCTTTCATGAGATAGTGTTTTTTCTATTTCTGTAAGCATCTTGGCTTTCGCACTTGCCGAATATGCAACTCTTATGTCTTTGCGTTGCTCTGATAAGGTTTTCATAATTGCCTGTCTTATCCACCATATTGCATAAGTGGCAAATCTCGTATTTCTCTTTAAATCAAAATACTTTATCGCATTCAAAAGTGCAATGTTGCCTTCATTTATCAGGTCAGCAACGGGTACACCACTCCCTTTGTATCTTTTTGCCATTGATATCACGGTTTTCAAGTTGGCATAGATAAGCTTTTCGATTGCTTCCTTATCCCCGGATTTTGCACGTTTTAACAATTCTCTCTCTTCCTCTCTGCCAAGTTTTGGGAGATTTTCAATATTTTTAAAATAATATTCTAATGAATCCTCTTCAAACTTACTTGGCAAGCCCTGAACCTATTAATTTTTTATAAATCTCAATCGGGTATATATCAAGTGATTCTACCCAGTATGAAAGTTTATTGACCCTTTCCTTTTCATCTTCGGGCATTTTCAGTGGTCTGCCGCGGGCATCAACAATAATGCCTGCAACACCACCTTCAAGTTTGCCTTCCCATGTTTTTCCTGGACCTGCTCCGATATCCACGCCCTTTTCGGGTTCAATAACAGCATCGGCTTTTAACCCAACACCAAGGGGTATTTTAAACATTTCACCTGCTTTTACTTCTCTGTCAACTTTCTCTCCATCAGGCTTTGTAATATGCAAGTGCATTACCGTTTTGCCAGTCTTAAATTCTTTAGATGAAACAGGTACAACAGAAGCTCCGAGTCTTATCAAGCAGTCTCTGTCAAAAACCTCTGTAGCGGCTTCTTCATGGACCTTTGAAAGTACACCGAGATGCGGCATCATGAAAATGGAATCCACTGTAAGCATTGTAATACCCTGAGGTTGAAATGAATCCAGCATCATCAACGCCGATTGAACTCTTCGCGGAGCGTGTGACAGTGCACCTCCTGAGCCTATTATAAGAGAGAGTCCCATCATATCAACAATAGTTGCACCTGTAAGTTTCTGTGAAAATGCATCCGATATGACCCTTGCCTGTTGAACACCTTTTAAACCCACAGCCATAGTTTTATGATGCTCAAAGGCAAGCCTTAATGCTTCTCTTGCAATTGCCTGTTCAATAATCAATTCCTCAAGAGTCTGCGGGATGGTGGTTGGCCTTATCATTTTGTTCCTTATTCTGTTCTTCAATTCCGAAGGAGATATGTGAAATGGAATCCAACGCATAATGTTTTTGACACCTGCTTCAACAAGTACATTGGATATGGAATAGCTCATACCCAGATTTGCCGAGACAGTTCTGTTAAAAACAGGCTCACCTTTAGATATATTCTTAAAAACTGAGAACACATCTGTCGTAGCTCCGCCTATATCAACTCCAAGCACTTCAATATCATTTTTTCTTCCTACCTGTTCAACCAACAGACCAACTGCCCCTGGGGTGGGCATTATCTCGGCATCAGTCCATGACATCAACTTTTTGTAACCCGGGGCATGCTGCATAACATGTTCCATAAACTGCCTGTGAATTTCACTCCTTGCAGGGACAAGGTTCTCATTCTCCAGTACAGGTCTTATGTTATCAACTATAACAAGCGCTACTTTATCACCTAAAACTCTTTTAATATCTTCCCTTGCGTCCTTGTTCCCTGCATAAATAACAGGCAGCTTGTAGCCTACACCGAACCTCGGTCTTGGGTCGGCAGCAGCGACCAATTCCGCAAGCTCTATAACATGCTTTTTCGTACCACCATCAATACCGCCAGCCAGAAGTACCATATCAGGGCGCAATTTTCTTATGAGTTCAACACGCTCGTGTGGTTTCCTTCCGTCATTGGATGCGATTACATCCATAACAATGGCTCCTGCACCCAGAGCAGCCCTTTGAGCACTTTCTGCCGTCATCTGTCTGACAACCCCAATAACCAGCATCTGCAGTCCACCACCTGCTGACGAAGTTGAAACATATACATCAACACCTGTTTTTTGATCTTTCATGGGTTTTATAATCTTTTCGCCCTCAAGAAAGCTGATATCTGCAAGTTCTTCCACTTCTCTGAAAGAATTTAAAACACCTTTTGTTACATCTTCAAAAGGTGCCTCAACAGTTGTCGGAGCTTCACCCCTTGTCATAAGTCTGTAACTTCCCTGTTCATTTTTCTCTATAAGTATTGCCTTTGTGGTTGTGCTACCGCAATCTGTTGCAATAACCCTATTAATACTACTTTTATCGATCACTTTTTTCCTCCTTTTCCATGATAAGCTCTACAAACTTTTTTGAAATCCCAATTACAACAAAATTTTTACCTCCAATTATCTTATTCAAAAATTCCTTATCCTTTCCCATGTATAAAATTTTATGCTCTTTTTCAAAAATATTCAAGAGCTTTTGCCTTTCTCCATAAGACATATCACTGGCAAGTATGACAAGACCAATTTTTTGAATGTGTCGCAAGACATCTTTTCTGCCCTTGTACATACCGTTCGCTCTTTTTAACAGACCAAAATTTCTCCATTTTATCTTCACCGCCATATTCTCTGTATATCAAAAAAGGTAACCATTAACATGAATATTATCAGCATGGCAAAGCCTACAATTTGCACCCATTCAACAATTTCCTTTTTAATTGGTTTCTTGAACAGCGCTTCAATGGAAAAGGTGAATATGTGAAATCCATCAAGTGCAGGAAACGGTATGAGATTCAAAAGAAAAAGGTTAATTGAAAGAACTGCTGAAAGATTTAGTAGATTTGAAACGAGCATTTTGAAAGTAAAGCCGTAACTTTCCGAAGTCTTTACCATTTTTCCGACAGCTATAAATCCGCCCAGATTTTTCACAGATGTTTTACCACTTATTAGCTGGTAAAGAAACTTTCCAATCATCACCGTAACATAATAGCTTTTCTTAAAAGAAAGCATTACGGATTTAGAAAATGAGAAACGCACGGTTTTTGAATAGGAAACGACTCCTATTCTTCCTATAATATTGTTCTTTGATATAGCAAGTTTTTCCGGCACGACTCTGAGATTCAAAAACACAGAATCCCTTTTCACCGTGAAAAGCAATGTATCATCGGGATGTTTGCGAACAATTTCACCCATCTGCTCAAAAGATATTATGTTTATGCCGTTTATTTTTACAACAGTATCGCCTTCTCGCAGTCCATATCTGTATGCTGCACCGGACTTATCAAGGCCCTGAATCACAGGAGGTACATACGGCTCAATTCCAAGATTTGTCAGAGAATCCGGCACAAAAGCTATCTGCTCTACATGGCCATTCCGCAGTACTTCAACATAGTTACTATCTTTCTCATTTAATCTTTCGTAAAAATCAATCCAGGAGGAAAAGGGCTTATTATTGACAGAGAGTATGCTATCTCCTGTTTTAAAACCCGACTCAAAAGCTATTGTCCCTTTTTCTATTTTTCCCATTCTACCACTTTTAGTAGAGGGATAACCAACAAACCAATAAATTGCAAAAAATGCAAAGAGTGCATATATAAGGTTAAAAATTGGGCCGGCTGATACAATAGAAACCTTTTGGTAATATTTTTTCCCTAAAAAATCATCTTTTTCATAGTGTTCCTTGGGGTCCGAACCTGCCATTTTTACAAATCCGCCAAAGGGAATTGAGCGAAGACTTATTATTTCACCGTTTTTCTCCCATTTGTGAAGCGGAGGGCCAAAACCTATGGAAAACTCAAGCACCCTGACTCCACAGAGTTTAGCTATAAGATAATGACCACCTTCATGCACAACAACAAGGACAGAAATAAGAATAAGAGTAATTAAAACTGTTTGCATTTCAAAGATTTTTCAAACTCAGAATCTTACGCTGACAGTTGTTTTCCAATACCCCGGTGCAAACGTTGAATGAAGTTCCATATTCTTTTTCTTAAGTAATTTGGCCGTTATGAACCCATCAACTGCCGAAGACAGATGATTGGTGAGTATAATACCCAGAATTGTAAGTCTATTATTCAATACCTGTCTGTAATGCTTTCTTTCATCCTGATATTTATAAAAATCTGATTTAGAATCCCATGCCCATTTGAGAGTGGTTAATTTGTTTTCACTTACATATTTATCCTGCTCTCCCGGATTGTCTGGATATATCTGTCGTGCTTCTCTGTAAAGATTCTCAAGGTATTCATCGCTTGAATAATATTTCTCCAACAGATCAACGATGCTTTCATCAGTCACATAATTGCCTGTGGCATGCGCATGCAAAAATGTAATGTAAGAATTCCTCACACTACTTGCATATCTGGATGTATAAAAATAGGCAAGAGCACCTGCTACGTCCGCAGAAAGATAGGCATATCCCCTTGCAGATTTGTTTTGAATATGCCACAAACCTGGAATCACAAGATTTTCAAAGAATGCGGTTTTGGGGGTTGTGGCAAATGCAGACAAAATAAGAACAAATTTAATCAAAACATCTCCTCCTCCTCTACGGATGATTTTTCTATGATTTCCATATCAACTATTTTATCATTTCTCCTAATCTTCATCAGTTTAACACCACGGGCATATCTCCCAAGTTTGCTTACATCATCGGACTTCAGCTTTATAACACTACCATTTCTGGTAAGTAATATCAAATAATCTCCGCTACCAGTAATAGCAACACTTATGAGTTTCCCGGTATTTTTGCTGAGCTTGATTAATTTTACACCTTGAGACCCTCTGTGTGTTTGACGAATCTTTTGAGGTTCAATCTTCTTACCATATCCGTTCTCGGTAACAAGAATGAGTTTTTTACCGGGTTTAACAACCGACATCGATACAACAGACTCTTCCTGTTTAACTTTAATACCTCTTACACCTCTTGCATACCTGCTCATCGGCCTTATTTCGGATTCATCAAATCTTATGCCATATCCTGAGTCTTTTGCAACTACAATTTGCTCATTCCCATCTGTAAGTGTAACATCGACAATTTTATCATCCTCCCTCATGCGCAATGCAATTATGCCGGATTTCCCTGCATACCTGTAGTGGTTCAGCAGGGTTTTCTTAAGATAGCCCTTTTTTGATATAACGGACACATATTTTTCCTCTTCAAAATCAGGGACAGGTATTATAAAGCGTATCAGTTCATCTTTTTGCAGTCTGATAAAGCCTTTTATAGGTCTTCCTTTTGTACGCAGGGAAGCCTCTGGCAGGTCATAAGCCTTTAAACTGAAGGCTCTTCCGAGGTTGCTAACGAGTAAAATGTTATCATGCGAATTGCACTTAAACACGCCTATGGGGAAATCATCTTCATATGTTACAATGCCGTTCTTTCCCGTGCCACCTCTGCCCTGGCTTTTGTACATCTTTTCCGAAGTCCTTTTGACATAACCTCTGTAAGTCAGAGTTATAACAACTTCTTCTCTTGGAATAAGGTCTTCAATATTGAAAGAACCGGGCTCTGCATCTATTATGGTTGTCCGCCTATTATCACCAAATTGCTTTTTCACATCAAGAAGCTCTTCCTTCATAAGGGACCTTAAAAGCTCCCTGCTCTCAAGAATACTTCTCAATCTGGCGATTTCCTTGATAAGTGTTTCATATTCGCTTTCGATTCGGTTTCTGTCCAGACGCGTGAGATTTCCGAGTTTCATATCCAGAATGGCTTTGGCCTGTGCTTCGCTAAGTCCGAAAGACTTCATAAGTTTTGTTCTGGCTTCATTCTGGTCATGAGATTCCTTTATAAGCTGGATAATTTCATCAATGTGGTCGAGTGCTATTTTAAAACCTTCAAGAATATGCGCCCGCTGGGAGGCTTTTCTGAGTCTAAACTTTGTTCTTTTGGTAAGTACATCCTCTCTATGTGCAATATACAGACTCATAACCTCTTTCAAATTCAACACTCTGGGAACACCGTTTACAAGAGCCAGCATAATTGTTCCAAATGTAACTTGAAGAGAGGTATGTATATAAAGCTTATTCAGGATAAGTTCCGGGTCATAGCCTTTTTTAATCTCTATTACCACTCTTATGCCTCTTCTATCTGATTCGTCACGCAGGTCTTGTATCCCTTCTATTCTTTTATCCTTTGCAAGACGTGCTATTTTTTCAATAACTGAAGATTTATTGACCTGATAGGGAATTTCAGTAACAACTATTTTTACCCTTTTTTTATCCTCTTCAAAATGTGTCTTAGCCCTCACGACTATCTTTCCACGACCTGTCGTATATGCTTCTCTTATCCCGCTTCTTCCCATAATTTCGGCACCTGTGGGGAAATCAGGTCCTTTAACTATTTCCAGCAACTCTGATACATCCGCTTCAGGCTTATCGATTAAGAAAATGAGGCCATCGACAACTTCATTCAGGTTGTGCGGAGGTATGTTAGTTGCCATACCAACTGCAATGCCCGAGGAACCATTGACAAGCAAGCCCGGGAATTTTGAAGGCAGCACTGCTGGTTCCTGCAGCCTTCCATCAAAATTAGGTACAAAATCAACAGTTTCTTCATCTATATCTGCCAACAAGGCCATCGCACTATGAGCAAGCCTGGCTTCTGTATATCTATACGCTGCAGGCGGGTCTCCGTCTATTGAGCCGAAATTTCCCTGTCCCTGCACAAGCGGGTACCTAAGGGAAAAATTCTGTGCCATTCTGACAAGTGCATCATATACTGCTTTATCTCCATGAGGGTGAAATTTACCTATGACTTCTCCGACCACAGTTGCAGATTTTCTGAAAGGTTTATTGGGGAACAATCCGACTTCTTTCATTGCAAACAGAATTCTTCTTTGAACAGGTTTTAAGCCATCTTTTACATCAGGAAGTGCTCTGCTAACAATAACACTCATTGCATAATCAATATACGACGAGCGCATCTCCTCTTCTAACAGAGTGTCATGAATAGGGGTCATAAAGTTTTACTGTTTTTCATTGCACATGCTGCACAATACCTCGTCCAGGGCAAAAGTTCAAGCCTCTCCATTTCAATAGGCTTGCCGCAGTTTTCACAAACACCGTATTTACCCTGATCCATCTTTTTGATAGCATGTTCAATTTCTTTTAATGTGACCAATTTTTTTCTGGACTTTATGGAAAAATTATTTTCCATTCTCGTAACATATGCCCAATCTTCTAAGTCTTTGGGAGAACTCCAATCTTCTCCTATTTTTCCCTCGGTATCCAATTGGGATTTCAGATATTTTTCTATCTCGGTCTTCTCCTTTATCAATCTCTTCCTTAAGCTTGCAAAGTTCATTTACACCTCCTTAGAAACCTCAGAATTATAAACCTGAAGACCTGTTTGTTCAACAAAGGGCTTGTAACTATGGTAAAAATACACAAAAAGGTTGGAATGCAATTTGACAATAAAAAATGACATTGAATTTATATCAGTGTAAGTTAAACAAATCAAACAATAAAAGCCGCTTTAGCTGGTAATGGCAAAATTTATACATCCCATTGTTTAAATAAAATTTTCTCCCTTATGGGCATCTTTAATGATATTAAGTGCCCTCTCCACATACTCCCCTGGCACCATGACCTTAACCTTCCCAAGTCCGTCCATGGTAAAACCGTAGATCTTTGTAACTGCTTCATATTCAAGCTGTACGGGTATGCCCTCAAAATCAAAGCGGGTTTTTATCACCTGTGCTTCTTTCATATCCGTAATATAAACGGCTGACCAGCTCAAAATTACCTTGTAACCATGAACTTGATAAATTTCACAGCACCGCCCGGATTCCTGAGCACCGCAAAATAGATGCCGCTTGCAATCTGCCCATCGTTTATTTTAAGTTGGCGTGTATGCAAGGTGTATGTTTTTACAAGCCTTCCTGACACACTGTAAATCGAGGCCTTCGCATGCTCAAACTCAGCAGGTACGTTGAGAATTACCTTTCCTCTAAAAATGGCGGCTGCCGGAGCATCATCAATTTGTATATTGTTCTCATGCACATCACTGATGCTGTAGCCCAGATAATTTAATACACGCCTCAGTATCTCCTGTTTTTTCACCGTGCCCGGACCAAAACCCTCAAAACCAAACGCAAAATAAACCACTCTTTTTACACTATCAGCATAAGCAATAGCTGCCACAGAATCACCTGTCGTATAGTAAAATACCGGTACAGCAGGAGAAATGGGCATAATAACATCCTTGGAATACTGATTCATGGCACTGCCCTGACCTGTGAGATACATTGAATCATAACCCACTACATTTCCAGCTCCAATAACCCGTATAGATGAAATACCAGAAGATACGAAATTCGCCCTAAGATAATCATTCAAAAAAGCACTCCCTGCAGTTGACTGACCTATGTTTTGCCCGGTTGCAAAAAGCCTACCTCCATTGTCAAGGAAATTCTCCAGCAAAGCCATTTCAGCCGAATCCACGCAGGCGGAATCCGAGCCTGTGAAGTAAACAAGATATTTGTAATTCGGATACATGATCGGGAGTCCGCTGTCCTGCTCGCACTGATAATCATAATGAACATTAAGAGAATCCAGGTAAGGAACAATGTAATTTTTCAAAAGTTTATTTTTTGTATCATCAAGCACGAGAAGACTGTCCACTCCAACCTTTATATAGAATGTATCCACTTCTTGGAATTTTCCATTATCACAATACATCGACACGAAAAACGGAACAGTATGGGGCCTTGTTAATTTTGTGGCGCATGCCCTGGCGAGTATGTCTACAGAGCTCCCGACAGGAATCAAACTATAGGTAAATGAATTGTCAATTACACTGACATCAGGGTCATCTGTGTTAAACCAGATGTATGCATGTCTGGCCGTGTCATAAGGAGCTACATCGGTTATTCTCATTTTAAAAACAACCGTATCCCCCGGTTCAAATCGACCGTTATTATTCCCAGTTGAATCAGTATATGTAAAATCTGTAACGGCCAAATGCCCATAATCCACTTGTACCCTGCTTTTTTCCGCCTGATACACTTCCCTTGTATTATCATTCTGAACAAACGCAATAAAATAAACATTAGGTTCAACCCAGGAAGTATCTACGGCAAAATCCACAGTATCAACAAATGTCTGACCTGCCGAAATGTTGAGTACTTTCCCATCTGCATTGGGAAGCATCTCTCTCTGAACATAGCGTAAAATATCTCTGCTTTCCCAGTGGTACTTTATGGAATCTTCCACTACCGCATATCTTATTCTTGTGCCAGAAGGCATATCATTTTCGGCATACACGGAAACAATAGCTGTGGCTTTTCGCGTGTCCGACCTGTAGGAAAGAATTATGTTAATCTGGAGAGGAGATGCGCTGTCAATTCTCTGCATGTATGCATCACGGTAAGATGAATACACACCGTTCCATCCACCTTCAACCTTTGTTAGCCCATCGAAGTAAGCCGTCGGATAGCCAGCAAAATCAGGATAATAATACGCTCTTGTAATCGCATCATTATTTCTAAAAGGGTCTGAGGAAGAAGGATGATTTTTCATAACAACAATGGAATCACCATAATTCATTTCAAGAGTATCAAGTCCATAAGAGGAATAGGGACAATAAGGGCACTGTGTCTCTGTAAAGACCTCAACAAAAACTTTTCTCTGTGCGGCAAACAATGTTCCCGCGGCCAAAAGCGCAAATAACCATTTATACATGTTTCCTCCTGTTTTATTATAATAATTATAAACTGTTCCGCCTGAAATAACAAGTAATGGAAATTTCCCTTAATAAAAGAGGATAAACTTTATATGCTTTAATTAACAATAATTGAAAAAGCGAAGCAATTGATTTATAATACTAAAACTTACAAAAAGGAGCAGGAATATGGGTAAAGTTACATTTAAGGGAGGAATTCATCCTGACTACAGCAAGTTGAGTGCTGAACAATCCATTATCACAATGGACATTCCTCCACTTTTGTACGTTCCTCTTTCTCAGCATGCAGGCAAGCCTGCCCAACCACTTGTAAAAAGAGGAGATACTGTACTCAAGGGACAGTTGATAGGCCAGGCAAACGGTTTCATATCAGCCAACATACATGCCCCAACCTCCGGAAGGGTAAAACAATTAACATCGTATCCCCACCCTGTTTTCGGGACAATGACAGAAACTATTGTAATAGAAGCAGATGGCAAAGATGAATGGCATCCCGATATTCAAGAAAATCAAAACTGGCAGCAGACATCCCCTTCTGAAATTGTAAATGCGATCAAAAATGCAGGTATAGTGGGCCTCGGGGGCGCTGCATTTCCAACGCATGTTAAGCTTTCACCACCACCGGAAAAGCCTATTGATACGATTATTATAAACGGCGCAGAGTGTGAGCCTTACTTAACCGGTGATGACCGATTAATGAGAGAACAGCCAGATAATATAGTAAATGGAGCAATACTGATAAAAAAAGCGGTCAATGCAAAAAAAATCATAATAGCAATAGAAGACAACAAAAAACAATCCATACAAAAAATCACAGAGGCTATAGGCACAAAGCAAGATATTACAGTTGCTGTGGCTAAAACAAAATACCCTGAGGGCGGAGAAAAACAACTCATAAAAGCAGTGCTAAACAGGGAAGTGCCGTCAGGAGGTCTTCCTATGGATGTAGGTGTTGTGGTGCAAAATGTTGGAACAACAATTGCCGTTTACAAAGCGATAAGATATAGGCAACCTCTTATAGAACGTGTGCTTACACTCTCGGGTGACCTTATAAAAAAACCCTCCAATTTTCTCGTGAGAATTGGTACACCTTTTAAATTTATTCTTGAAAAAGCAAATGAAACTGTTACAGATGCCTTTAAAATTATCATGGGCGGGCCTATGATGGGAATTGCACAGTATACTGTTGATGTGCCTGTTATCAAAGGGACAAGCGGTATATTATTCATGTCAGAACAAACGGCAAAAATTTATGAGCCTTATCCCTGTATAAGATGTGGAAAATGCGTTGATGTGTGTCCTATGAGACTTATGCCGCTTATGTTGGTTGATTTTATAAAGTCAGAGAAATTTGAGGATGCACGCAACATCGGGCTTTTGGATTGTATTGAATGCGGCTCATGTACATACATATGCCCCTCACATATTCGTCATGTTCAACTCATTAAATATGCAAAACAGGAATTAAGGAGGATGAAATGAGCAAATTACCAGTAGTTTCAACGTCTCCCCACATCAGAACAGATGAGGATGTAAGAAAAATAATGTGGAATACCGTGCTATCATTGCTTCCACCTGCTGCAGGAGCAGTCTATTTCTTCGGCCTGCATGCCTTGCTTCTCATAATTGTAACTCCTGTTATCTCTGTCATAACCGAATATCTGTGGTTAATGTTAAGAGGTATGGACAAAAAAATGGCTTTTGACGGCAGCGCGGTTATAACAGGCATACTGTTGGCCCTTATTCTCCCTCCCCGCGTTCCGTTATGGATGGCCGGGCTGGGAGTAATGTTTGCTATAATATTCGGGAAGCAGGTATTCGGAGGTATAGGGCAAAATATCTTTAATCCAGCATTGATAGGAAGGGCTTTCATGATGGCATCTTTTCCCGTTGCACTTACAGTGTGGTCTCCCCCGAGGGGCGGCATTGATACATGGACAGGTGCAACTCCGCTTGCATCATGGAAATTTGCACATCACATGACACCATACAAAGACCTTTTCATAGGGAACGTCGGGGGGTCAATCGGTGAGACATCAGTTATCCTTATTTTAATAGGTTTTGCATTCCTTGTATATAAAAATTATATAAACTGGAAACTTCCGCTTACCTATGTTCTTACAGTATTTATAGTGGGTGGTATATTCTGGATAATAAATCCGCACAAATATCCTGACCCCCTTTTCCACATTCTCTCAGGTGGGTTGATGTTTGGTGCCGTTTACATGATTACCGATATGGTAACATCACCAATAACAACAAAAGGTAAAATCATCTATGGTGTCGGAGCAGGCATATTGGTTGTACTCATAAGATTGCTGGGAGGATTCCCGGAAGGAGTCATGTTTTCCATACTCTTGATGAATATGGTAAGGCCATGGATTGATAGGCTGACTATCAACAGAAAATTTGGGGAGGTGACAAAATGAAATTGGGCATAAAAATGGCAATTGTACTTACCTCAATTTCCCTTTTATCCGGGTTATCACTTTCTTACACGTATTCCGCCACAAAAAAAGATATAAAACAAAACAAAGAGAAAGAAAAAGAAGTTGCAATAAAGGTAGTATTGCCAGAGACTTTTAAATATAAAGAAAAGACGATTGACAAAAAGAATTTGCTGATAACCTCTATGGACAGAAACGGCAACACCATTGGTTATGCATTGCTTACAGAAGGCAGCGGATTTCAGGGTCCTATAAAGCTTATGATTGGATTTGATACTACCCTCTCTACAATAACAGGCATGGAAGTGCTTGAAAATGTGGAAACTCCGGGTCTTGGGAACAGAATTGCCAAGCCATGGTTTAAAAAACAATTCAAGGGCAGAAAGCCACCCATCACATATGTAAAGGGACATGAACCAGAAAAAGATAACGAGATAATGGCTATATCTGGAGCTACGATTTCATCCAAATCAGTTGTTAAAATAGTAAATAATGCTTTTAAAACAGTGAAAAAGGAGCTTTGCAAATGAAAAAACACAACTTGTTCTATGAATTTAAAAAAGGCCTTCTCGCTGAAAACCCTGTCCTCATCATGCTGCTGGGGCTATGCTCCACTCTTGCTGTTTCAAATAAAGCTATAAATAGTTTATCCATGGGACTTGCCGTGTTCTTCGTACTGTTTTTTTCTTCGCTGATAATAGGTATTATAAAAGACATTATTCCCGACCAGGTGCGTATACCATCCTTTATCCTTGTTATCGCCACTTTTGTGACCGTTGCTGACCTCTTTATGCGTGCAAAATTCCCATCAATATCAAAAGCGCTCGGCCCGTACATCCCGCTTATCGTTGTAAACTGTATAATATTGGGCAGACAGGAGGCATTCGTATCAAAAAATTCTTTAATAGCTTCACTCTTTGACGCTGTTGGTATGAGCATAGGGTATATATGGGTAATTGTCCTACTCGGTATGGTTAGAGAATTAATTGGATTCGGAACTATCTTTGATATAAGAATTCTTGGTTCATGGTACAAACCCATATTAATCATGATACTACCAGCAGGTTCATTTATAACGCTCGGTGTTTTTGTAGGTGTTCTTAACTGGGTAAAACAAAGGAGTTAAAGCAATGATAGGAAAATCAATCGTTATTTTTATAGCAGCGGCACTTACAAATAACTTTGTTCTAACATATTTCCTTGGACTATGTCCATTTATCGGTGTTTCAGGCAAAGCATCCTCAGCTATAGGAATGGGTTTTGCATCAACATTTGTTATGACTATGACTGCTGTTTTTACATGGATGGTTAACGTGTGGGTGCTTAAGCCACTGCATGTAGAATTTCTGGAAACTGCATCATTCATCCTTGTTATTGCTGCACTCGTACAATTCATAGAAATGGTAATAAAAAAGCTCTCTCCGGAATTGTACAAGGCACTTGGTATCTACCTACCTCTGATAACAACCAACTGCATAGTGTTCGGACTTGCTATTCTGGGTTCAATGAGAAACTACAACCTGCTTGAAAACACCATGTTCGGTTTTGGAGCAGGCATAGGCTTTACAATAGCACTGGTTCTTATGGCAGGTATCAGAGAGGAACTTGAATTCAGAAATGTACCAAAGCCGCTCAAGGGCGCTGGTATTACGCTAATTGTTGTGGGACTTATGGCTCTTGCTTTTATGGGTTTCTCCGGAATGGTAACATTAAGTTGAGGAGGAAATTATGAACAGTATTATCGTGTTATCTCTTGTAATAATGGGCGGACTCGGACTCTTTTTCGCCATATTCCTTTTCTTCGCATATCAAAAACTTGCGGTTGAGGAAGACCCTAAAGTAAAGCAGGTAGAAGACCTCCTGCCCGGAGCAAACTGTGGAGCATGCGGATACCCGGGATGCGCTGCCTACGCTGAGGCAATTGTATTGGAAGGTGAGGAAATCGGCAAATGTGCACCTGGAGGCCCGGAAGTAGCCGAAGCCATATCAAAATTGATGGGAAAAGAAGCTGCCTTTATAGAGCCAAAGGTTGCCCATTTAATGTGTCAGGGTGATGAAAATGTCGCTTTTGTTAGAAGTACTTACAATGGCGAGCAAAGTTGCAGAGTTGCAGATTTTACGGTTAAAGGCAATAAGGCCTGTACTTATGGATGCCTTGGATTCGGGGATTGCGTGGAATCCTGCCCGTTTGATGCAATGTACATGAGTGACAGAGGCCTTCCCGTGGTTATAGAAGAAAAATGCACAGGTTGCGGTATATGCGTGCAGACCTGTCCCCGTGATATTCTGGAATTAGTATCCCCGGACCAGAAGGTTTTTGTTGCATGCAGAAATAAGGATAAAGGCGCTATTTCAAGGAAATTATGCAAGGTGAGTTGTATTGCATGTGGCTTATGTGTTAAGGCAGCCCCGGAGGGCTCTATGAAGATGGAAAATAATCTCGCAGTTATTCTGGATTACAAACAGGTAGATTCAAAATCCGAAGATGTTTACGGCAAATGTCCTACAAAAGCCATTGAACTGAAAGGCAATAAAATAACAATTAATGTCTGATGGCAGAAACGACAGGAATTGTCAGAAAGATAAATAAAGATACTATCACAGTTGGGATAACCGAAGGCGGCAAATGCGCATCCTGCGCATTTGCCGCACTATGCGGTATAGGTAATATAAAGGAAACAGAGGCTATACCCAGAGGACAGCTGAAAGTTGGAGACAAGGTAAAGATTATTCACAAGGAGTTATCTCTGATTCTATTCGCATTTATGCTTTTTATAATGCCGCTGATCGTTTTTATAACCGCATATTTAATCCTGAAAAGTATTGTAAATTCAAAATTAGATGCTATTCTCAGCATATCAATACTAATAGGTTACTTTTTTCTGCTTGGTGCTATTGAAAAAAAATACAAGAAAAGACTTATTTTACCAGTTGCGATAAAAGACACATCACATTTTTTAAATATACAGAATCAAGATAAAGGATAAAATTATGAAGGCTATAATTCTCATTGAAGATTTTGTGGAAGATGTTGAGTTCATCTATCCGTATTTCAGGCTCAAAGAGGAAGGGATAAAAGTGGATGTTGTATCCACAAAACCCGGCACATTCAGGGGTAAAAAGGGATGCTCGTTTACTGCTGAAAAGGGCATAGACGAAGTAAACTCAAAGGATTATGATATCTTGTTCATTCCCGGAGGATATGCTCCTGATAGATTGAGAAGAAACAAAGCTGTACTTGACTTTGTGAGCAATATGGCAAACAGTGGAAAAATAGTGAGTTCGGTTTGCCATGGGCCATGGGTGCTAATCTCCGCAGGTGTGGCAAAAGGTCGCAATATCACAGGTTTTAGTGCTATAAAGGATGATATTGCAAACTCAGGCGCACATTATACGGGAAAGTCCGTGGAAATTGACAAAAACATCATTACCGGTACAAATCCCGACGCAATGCCGGAACTTTTAAAGGCGATTATTCGCGAATTACGCAAACAAACCACTTAGTCAAGCATTCTTTTAATTTTATCCGGGTTTTTTACAGCTACTACCTTTCTGCATATCACTTCCATGCCCTGCTTGAACCTTAAAAATATATATCTAATATACGATATTTTCGATGGGTGTTCAGAAATTAAAATGGAACCTTTGCTATTTTAATTTTTCTTCGCCTTCAAAATTTCTGGATGGTGAAAAATCGGAAAATATATCCTTTGCTTCAGGTACGCTCTCCTCTGCTATGTGCCTGGAAAGATAATATGCAAGACCTGGCCCCAACATAAAACCCTGACCACACATACCAACGACATGCAGCATATTAGAAACTCTCTCATAATAACCAACAATAGGATTCCCATCTTGGGTCATGGGGTACAATCCTCGCCATGTTCTTCTAACACGAATGTTTGCAAGCATGGGCATCACTTCTATCATTCTCCTGGCGACCTGCGGAAGGAATACCGATGTTTCATTCACATCATACCCGGGAATATTTGGAGAAGGGGTAAGACAGAAAATAATCTGTCCTGTTTTATGCTGGTAAAAATAAAAATTTGCAGAACCATTCGCCGGTCTTATATCCACTACAAGGGGATCAATAAAATGCGCCACAGGTTCTGTCACACCAGCTTCATGAGACTCGGGCATAACAGGTATATCAATGCCCAACATCTTACCTATATCTGCAGCAAATGCACCACTGGCATTGACGTATAGGGATGCGCTGTATTTATTCTTATCTGTTTCAAGATATTCTATCTCACCATGTTCTGTTTTAAATCCAATTACACTTTCATTGAAAAAGAATTTAGCTCCGTTTTTAACAGCCTGTTTGTAAATGCTGTTTACGAAAAGCAGAGGGGATGCACTCCCGTCATGCGGGGACAGAGTACCACCGAGCAAACCATGGGGATTTAAATGGGGAAGTTTTTTGAGCAGCTGCTTGCCGTCAAGAAAGTTTATATCCAGACCGAGTGCCTTTTGTTTTTCAGTAAGTTCACGCAAAGAAACGGCATCTTTTTCTCTGTAAGTAACAAAGGAATATCCTCCCTCATACCATTCTATGTCATCGCCGGTTTTGCCCTCCCATGCTTTAAAAATCTCCAGGCTCTTCAAACCTATTTTTATTTTTGCCCTGTTAGAATGGGTCGCTCTTATACCGCCTATGGCAGCTTTATTTGAGCCCTGTCCCGGACTTCTGTATCTATCAATTACCGCTGTATTCAAGCCTTTCAGGGACAGGTAATAAGAAAGAGGAACACCTATACTTCCGGCTCCGATAATTACTACATCAAAATTATTTTTCATTCTTTGCCTCCTTAAGCCCTGCAAGTATTCCAAGAGGAACTTCCACAAATAGAGGCCTTTTTGTACCCTTTGTATATTCTTCCCGCGATATCCCTTCCTGTCTGAATATGCGCTCTATAAGAGGCGTACAGGTTTTACCGCCACATGCTCCCATTCCTGCTCTTGTTATCGCTTTTATCTGATTCATATCCCTCACACCTTGCCTTATCAGCTTTCTTATTTCGCCAGCAGTTACCCTCTCGCATCTGCAAACGATATCGTCATCTCTTAATGGCACATCCGAAAGCAAAACAGGCTTCGGGGGATTTTGAATCCTTATACCAGCCACCCTGTCAGCTATCTCCTTTTGAACTCTAACCTTGACAATGCGCGTCCCCCTGGAAACCGTTCTTTTTCTTATGCGAACAACCTGTCCGCTCCCGACTATGTTTCCATGCCTGTCCGTGAGCTCAACTGTATCACCTACATCAAAATATTTATTGGCTTCAAATTCAAATGGAAGTGTAACTATCGGGTCACCATCCTTCCTCCAGTCAACAAGCGTTATGGCAAGCCCAGGACATTTGGCAACACAAATCTCACAACCTATGCATCCCCCAACATATCTGGGAATGTTGGTTATTGGTTCACCTATCTTTATTGCGTCTTTGGGACAGACTACTTCACAAGGATTACACGGGATTTCTTGAACGCAATTGATCACAGGGTAAACACCCTGCCTGGCAGACGGAACAGCAACGGGATAAATCTCCTTTCCAGGCCTCGCCTTTAACGTTTCCTGGATTGTATAGAAAGAATGCGGTATTTCACCTGTATATTTTCCGAGTTCTTTGAGTATTTCAAGACCTTTTATTCTTCCAGAGAAAATGGCCGATGAAGCTTCGGCGATTTCTTCCGCATCACCGGCGGCATATGCCTTTAATCCAAACAACTTAGCTTTTTCATAGAATTCATTAACAGGGTCAAGTCCGACTGCAACGAGCACGGTATCTGTTTCAAAGCTCTTATACGTACCAGCAATAGGCTCAAAACGTTCATTAACCTTGGCTATAGTCACGCTCTCTACTTCTTCTTTCCCGCTGGCACTTATGACTGTATGGGATGTAAAAACAGGTACGCCTAATTTCATAAGTTTCTCTTTGTGCACTATGTAACCTCCAACTTCCGGGAGAATTTCGGCAAGCCCGACAACTTCAATACCTGCTTGAAGCGCATGATAAGCCGCAATAAGCCCAACATTCCCTCCCCCAACAACAAATAGTTTTGAAGTGGGCTTTACCAGGTCCCGGTTAAGCAGGGTCTGAAAGGCTCCTGCTCCGTATATGCCCGGAAGGGTATTGCCTGGAAATACAAGGGATTTTTCTCTCGCACCAGAGGCAACAAGAACAATTTTGGGGCTGGCAAGTATATATTTATCGTTATTTTTTAATATGCCTACTTTTCTGTCGCTGTAGACCCATAACACAGTTGAATTCATCCACATATCAACAGATGGATATTCATGCACCTCGGACTCCAATCGCTTTGCGATATCAATCCCTCTTGTACCGGCATAACAGGCATCCACGGAACCAAAGAACTTATGCGTCTGAAGTATCAGCTTACCTCCGGGCATTCTTTTATCATCTACAATAAGAGCTTTTACATTTCTCTTCCCCAATTCTCTGGCTGCAGCAAGGCCAGCAGGCCCAGCCCCTATAATAAGTACATCCGGGAAAACTTCTTCGATTTCCTCAAACTCGCCCACGTCTTCAATTTCAGGGAGTTTGGGAAGATTATCCAGGCTGTAAATTTCCATTTCAGGCTCGAGCATTGTCATACAGGATTTAACAGGCTTTCCATTAGCTATAACTTTGCACTGGTCGCACTGACCATTTGCACAGAATATACCGAGTGGAGCATTATCCTTTGTGTGATGTCCGAATACCCTTATACCATTGGCAAAAAGTGCGGATGCTATGGTGTCGCCTGACTTTCCATATAAAATCTTTCCGTTAAAGTAAAAGCTAATTGAAGCCTTTTCGCTAACAGGCAAAATTGGATGTACTCTTAATCTGTTATCATCCATTTTTTCTCCTTGTTTAATAATAGTATAAAGGAAAAATTGTGAAAATCATACTTGTGAATCATAAAAACAAAAGTACAGTTAAAATTCATAATATATGCCTTTGTGAGCTTGAAAGCGACAAACTACTTGACACAATGCATTATTTTGTTTATAATTAAGCACATGAACAACAAATCACATGTACAAAAATTAAAAGAATTATTGAGAGAAAAAGAAAAGATATCCGGCAGTCTTAATAATCTTGAGAATCTGTATAAAAAGGAAGAAGTTACAGCAAGACAGTACGACGAATTGAAAAAGGATTATTCCGACAAACTGGCTGATATAAATGCAGCCATTGCCAATATAAAGGAAGAGATAAAAGAGGAACTTGCAGGAGTACGCAGTGAGAAAGAATCTCTCGAAGAAGCTTACAGAAAGTTAGAAATGCAAATGCTTATTGGCGAAATACCTTCAAAAAAAGGGAAAATTGAGAGAGAAAAATATGGAAGGAAAATAGATAATGTAGAGAAGCACATAAGAATATATGAAGTGGCTTTAAAATCCGAAAGTTTCAGAGAATTTGAAACGAAAATTAATGCGCAAACTAAAAGGACACGCACCAAATCATCCAAGCAAATGCGCAACCTCAGAGAGCTACTGAGTGAGAAAGTCAAACAGGATGATAACCTCAAAAATCTCGAAGGACTTTTCCGCAATGGCCAGGTCAACAGCAAAGAATATAACAGTCTGAAGAAAGAATATCTTTTCAAACTTGAGGAAATCATTGATCAAATAGAAAAGATAAGACGCGAAATAGATCTGTATGTGGGAGAATTGAAAGTAGAAAAAGAGAAATGGGAAGATGAAATTGAAGAAATTGAAGTTCGCAAAAAGGTGGGTGAAATTGACTCCGATAAGCAGCAGGCAAAAATTGACAAATTGATCAAACAAATTGGTGATATAGAGCAACAAATTACAAGACTGATAAAAATACAGAAGGCATCTTCACCTGAAGATTTAGCCGATTTAACAGGCCCCATATATGAGAATGAAGAGGAAGAGGTTGAATCCAAAGAGCTGCTGCCTTCTAAAGGCAAACAAAAATCACGTGCAGGCTTCGTTGCATTCGGGGTTATTATACTTGTGCTGACAGGTGGATATTTTGTAGGGAGGAAATATATATCCATACCCATTAAAAAACAGCATGCTAAATCTCATAACGTTCAGGAATTTGTATACAAAGAATACATGGGCAATCCATCGCATAGCCTGTTTGAAGGGAATTTTGCACCTTCTTCCGAGCCATCTGTGAAATCCCGGATAAAATTATCAGGCAGAGTAATGTTTCCTGCCCTAATTGATAAAAGCTTATTCTTAATTACGGAAACAGGAGATTATTATATTCTAAATATGCTGACAGATTCTCTGTCCTTCAAAGGCAATATTTCTTCTATGATAGATATGGACCCCATTGCAATAAAGAGTAATCTGATAGTCGGGGATTTAACCGGCAATATCTATGTTTACAAAAGTACAAAGGATAGTTTATTAAGATTATTAAAACTGAGTGGAGCTATAAATAGTACACCGTCTTATTACCAGCATACACTTTACTTATTCACTGGCGAGGGCGGTTTGTATGCATATGACCTTATTGCAGATTCAATAAAATGGAAATTGAAAATAAAAAACGGAGGCAGCGCAACCCCGCTTATTCATAATGACAATCTATATGTTTTAGACAGAGATGGGACTCTCTACAATTTCAACAGAGCCTCCGGCGTACTCCAATGGAAATTCAAGACTAATGAACCAAGCATGAGTTCCCCAATATATTTCAACAAAAAAGTCTTTTTTACAACACTTGCAGGTCATATATTCGTTGTAAATGCGGATACACCCGTATTAAAATGGAAAGCAAAGTTGGACGCACCCAGCAAATCCTCCCCTGCATGTAGTAAAAACGGTGCAGTTGTGGTTACGGATATGTCTGGAAATGTATACGCATTTGCCACACTTGACAGTACACTTATGTGGAAATATCATATGGAGCATGGCATTATGACTTCGGCAGTCATTACGGACAGTCTTGTCATAGTGAATTCTCAAAATGAAATAGCCTGTCTTGACCTCTTTGCAGCGAGTGAGAAAGGTAAATTACTGTGGAGTAAAATCATAGGGGAGATAATGGATAAACCGCCTTTTGTTTACAAAGGCTCGATTTATGCGGTTACAGTCCAGGGTCATTTATTAGACCTTGGAAGCTCCAAAGTTGCTTATTCGTATTAAAAGAATTATAATGAACATATGACAGAATTACTCTATCTTATGCTTTTGTTCTCGTCTGGTGAAAAAAAGACCAGGAGTAATGTAAATGTTCTTTTCGTTATAGCTCCTCATAATTACAGAGATGAAGAATTCTTAGTTCCTTACGAAACATTTAACAAATCTCATTTTAATATTACTGTGGCTTCTATTGATACAGGAATTTGTAAAGGTATGCTGGGTCATAAATTCAGGGTGAAAAATATTGTAGATACAATAAATTTTTCAAAATACGCAGCGGTTGTACTGCCCGGAGGTTCAGGCGTTCCTGTCCTGTGGTCTGATACCATTTTCCTTACAAAATTGCGAGAATTTTATAAAGATACAACAAAAATAGTAGGCGCAATCTGCCTGTCACCGGCCACACTGGCAATTTCAGGGATTTTACACGGGAAAAATGCAACTGTCTGGCCATCTAAAAAAACAATAGCAATACTGAAACAAAACGGTGCTGCATATAGAAATTCTCCTGTGGTAACAGATGGCAGAATTGTAACGGCAAAAGGGCCGCAATATGCAGGCAAATTCGCAGATGCCTTGATTAAGCTTCTGGAAGTAAAGAACAAATGATAAAAAAGCTAATTATACCCGTATCTCTTATATTCT
>JALTEL010000138.1 GCA_027073945.1 Caldifarciminota bacterium
CTGTTGTTTCTACAAATTTCTTCTTAACGAAATTGCTTTCTTTATTTAATTCTTTGATAGCGGCGGGGTCTTCCTGTATCTCCAGCGTTGCTTTTTTGATCTTTGCAGGATCTCTTGTCTTGATCGCCTCTTTGAACTTTTTCACTGTTGCTTTGGCATGTTCAACTGCGTGCAGATAGTCATTGGCTCTTTGCTCGTGTGTTCGGGCAGAAGAGGCAGTTACTACCACTATCATTGCAAACAATAATATTTTTAATACTCTTTTCATTTCATGTCCTCGTATGTCGATATCATTTTCTCACTGTTTTCTCATAACAATCCCAGAGATACAATACTTTGATTTTTTTGCTTCAGGAGCACGATATTTCAACCAACACCTAGGCTTTGCTCCTTGTATTGTATTAGGCTTTACATATGTCCAAGCCTTGCATTGTTTCTCTCCCATACAAGCATTTTGACATAATGTTGGATCAGCTCTTAGTAAATCGAAATTTTTATAATCAGACCCTCCCCTATTAATACCATATTCAAGACTACTTGACTGTCTTGCACTGTTCTGGGCTTTTCTTTCTTTTCTTTCTGCTTTGTTAGCATACTGCTTTTCTTTTGCCTCTTCTCTTGTTTTCTTTATCTTTTGGGCCAATTTTGCTTTCGTATCTTTTTCATCTTGTGACATCCTCTTCCCCCAGACATCTGTGTCACTTTGATTATGTCCGTCCAAATTTTCCTTATTGGACATTTTACCCTTACACTTTATTTCTACAATACGATCACAATCGGATATGTTACATATTTTTCCTGTAGAAATAATGCGTGTTGGGGGAGTATCCCTTTTTAGAATATGACTTATGGATTCGCTGTATCCATTCATTTGACACCAGGCATCCGCTGCAGGTTTTCCACAGTTTTGTGCCCACTCCCTACAATAATCAAGAGCCACGCCATTGACTTTGGGATTATGGATTGTGACTGTAACACTATTCTTCTCTTTGCTTGTAGGGTTTCCTTTTCCATCTGCTACATGGGGAATTAATTTGTGTACCTTAAACTTGACAGTCGCCAATTCAAGTCCATTGCTTTTCTCAAGTATTCTAAAGTCGTACTCACCTTTTTTTGGGGGAGCAGTAAATTCAAATGAACCAGCTATTTTTCCTTCAAGATATTTGAACGCAAGTTCTTTATTGTTGACCTGTGCCAAAGTCCCGTGAGGCAATGAAGCGTTGAACATACCGATCCAGGACTTGTTTGGATATTTAGGTGAAGCTTTGAAATTCAGTTTAATCTTTTCGCCTGGTTCATAGACTTTTTTAGGCAGAGATAAACTGGCTGCATTCTTGTCTACTATCACTTTAAAGTCTATCGTAACCATCTCTTTACCATTACTATTCTCGAACATCCTAAAGTCGTAGCTGCCCTCCTTGGTCGGAGCCGTAAATTTAAAAGTACCATTGGTATTTTTTTCAAGATAATAATATGCCAGTTCCTTATTATTGTTAGCATTCATTCCATCATGAGGCAAATCGGCTTGGAACATCCCTATCCATGATTTTCCGGGATAGTTGGGTGAGGCTTTGAAACTTAACGCTACTTTTTCTCCAGGTTCGAAGATACTTTTTGGAAGGGTAAGCTGCGCTGCTTCCTGATCAACTTTGACAGAAAATGTAACCGTCACAACCTCTTTACTGTTACTATTCTCGAACATCCTAAAGTCGTAGCTGCCCTCCTTGGTCGGAGCCGTAAATTTAAAAGTACCATTGGTATTTTTTTCAAGATAATAATATGCCAGTTCCTTATTATTGTTAGCATTCATTCCATCATGAGGCAAATCGGCTTGGAACATCCCTATCCATGATTTTTCAGGATAGTTAGATGAAGCTGTGAAGCTTAACGCTATTTTTTCTCCAGGTTCATAGACTTTTTTTGACAGAGATAGGCTATCCGTGCCATTATGTGTCGATACGGATTGACCGGGATTTCGTATGGTACCTTTACCACTTCTTATGGATCCTCCGGGATTTCTTTTGGTGCCTGATCCTTCATGAGGCACTCCTTGATTGCGGGCAGAGGTATCATATGGCTTATTTGAATGAAGCTCATCGGTATTTCCTGTGTAAATACGGATATCCGTCGCATCAAACCATCCATGCCCATAAAATTCCAACCTGAATGCTGTAGCTTCAACAGGAATAGACAGTGTTTTGGTATACGGTGGGATGGATTTACCTATGGCACCACCCGAAAGTGCTGCATGGTTGATATTAGTATCATGAAGTTCATCGATAGTGATCCATTCTCCATTTGGCTTTCTCAGTTTCAGTACAAGTTTAAATCCTTCTGTTGTAATGTCTGTACTGGCTTCATCTATATAGACCCCTGTAACGTGTTGAGGAGATGTAAAATCTTTTTGAAGCCAGTCACTGCCTCCATTTGCACCTGCCCAATGCCCTCCTTTGAAAACATCACCTTTGGTATTTGGTGCATAAGTTGTACTTGTTTTGATTTTACCCACAATATCTCTAATGCCCTCAGGTTTAGTTTTGTTTACCACTTCATCTGATTTTTTTAAGTAATGTACAACTCTCTCACTGCTATGAGCACTGCCTACATAGGTTCCTCTCCAGTAGCCCGGTTTCACTTCTGAAAAACGAGTTGTGACTGTTCCATCAAGGCCTATGAAGAGTAGTGATTTTCCTGCCAGTATCCAATAGGACTCATTGGAATTGCATGAATCAATTTTATACCCTTTTCCTTTCACAAGATTATCTGTCAATACCAGGTCACAAAGGTGTTCGTGAACAGGTTTGCCATAATGTTGCGAACGCCCAAAACTCCAGGAGCCTACAAGGGAGGCAATATCTCCGGAAATTTTATTTTTGGAAAATTTAGTTTCTTTAGGTGATTTATGTTTTGATGAATTTTTAGTAGAAGGTTGGGTATCAACAATTCGAGTGGCCGTCCAACTATGAGTCGGTTCTGCATCACCATAACTCCAAAGCCCATCAATCTTTTTAGCATCGTTACTAAGTTTGAAATACATCTTTCCGGCATCATTTGATCCTCTATACGATGGAGCTTCAGCCCAGGTACCTTTCATAGTTTTACCATCTTGTGATAAAACAGCTTCTATTCGTCCCTTATCATGAGTATAGTTACCAGACACATGTAAACCTTGTACAGTCAACTTCATAACCCCATATGTCGAATTCCATT
>JALTEL010000139.1 GCA_027073945.1 Caldifarciminota bacterium
TATATACAACAAATCAGCATCAGTTTAACGTATCAGAAACATATTCACAGACTTTTTTCAGAAATCTGCTGTCTTGCTCTGAAAAGGCATTTCTTGTGTGGGAATCTATATCAAGCTCCCCTAAAAATTTTTTGTGCTTTAAAATTGGAACGACAATCTCGGATTTTACTTGCGCACTGCAAGAGAGATAGTTAGTTTCTTTGAGTACATCTTCCACTATAAATATCTTTTTGGTATAAGCGGCCTGCCCGCATATACCCTGTCCGAATTTTATTTTCACATGAACAGTGGGCTCACCCACAAACGGCCCGAGCAAAAGATAATTCTGCTCGTTTTTGTCCGGGAAATAGAACCCCACCCAGTTGTAATAAGGGATATTGTCATAAAGTAATTGACATATAGATTGCAGCCTGTTTTTGGAGGACTCGTTTCTATTTACAATTTTTTTGATTTTTGTCAGCAGAATATCAAATTGCTTATCCATACTATTTAAATTATAAAGTTGATTATTTGAATTCACAAATTGGATTTATGAAATAATTATCGCTTGCCAGTAAGATAATATGCACATTTTATTAAAAAATCCTCTAAAAAGAAGCATTTGTTTGATGGTACAGCCCCTCTGGTTTAAAATATACACCAAAAGGAGGATAATGTGAAAAAGATACTGGTGGCAATAACCCTAAGTGCTATAACGGTAATGCTGAGCGGATGCTCGAGCACATCACCTTATAAGCATAGCGTAATAATATACATCCAGCAAAAAATATGGGATAAAGCAGTGAACAACGGCATGCAATGGATAAAGGCAGAGCCTAATAATTCCGAATCTCACTACTGGCTTGGAATAGCTTATGCGGGGAAAGGGCTATATGTAAAAAGTGCGGAGCAGTTAAAACTGTCCTATGAACTTGACACAACCGGTGTAATCAGAGGGAAAATGGGGCACAATGAAGCGCTTGTTTTTATGAATGCGGGAAAGAAATTGTATTCAAAAGATAAGAACCTTGCCATGTCTTACTTCAAAATGGCTTCCAAATTGGAGCCAAAAAATGTTCAGACTCTTTTATCCATAGCTACAATATATCTGCAAGAGGGTAAGTTTGACAGTGCTCTTGTATACACGAACAAATCTCTTGCAATTGACAGCGAAAAGCCATTGCCTCATACATATCTTGCGACCATATACGATACTCTCGGTGTACATAGAAAGGACAGTAGCGCTATTTATTTCGGTCTTGCATCGTCGGAATTGCATAAATTTGTGGAACTCAGTACTGATAAGAAAAAGGGGTATATTAAACTCGGTGGTTTTTATCTTGACCATTTTCGCTTAAACAAAACATATCTGGATACCTCAATTATTTATTATAAAAAGGCAATAGCTCTGGATTCCACAGATATTGATGTATGGTTCAATCTTGGCATTGCTTACAATAATAACAGAGATTATAAAGGTGCTGCTTATTGCTTTGGTAAGTACCTGAAATTGCATCCGGAAGATACTGATGCTCTTGAACTTTACGCAATGGCACTGTATCAGAACAAAGATTATAAAGATGCGGCCAATGCCTATGAAAAGCTCATAAACTTTGAACCTAATACTGCCGATTATTATATTATACTGGCCGGTATTTACAACAGCCTTCACAACAGCAAGAAAGCTAACAAATACCTTAAGATATATAAACAACTGCAAAACAAAAGTAATTGAGGAGGTAAAATGGAAAAGGATTTCCTGTCTATTTTTGACCTCAGTAAGGAAGAATTTAAGGATTTAATCAACATTGCAATAAAGTTTAAGAAGGGTGCAATAAAAGAGAAAGTGCTTGCGAATAAAATGATTCCTTTGATATTTGAGAAGCCTTCTTTGAGGACGCGTGTGACTTTTGAACGAGCAGTTTATGATCTTGGTGGTAAAACAGTGTACCTTGCACCTGCAGATATTCAGCTTGGTAAACGTGAGGCAGTGAAAGATGTAGCTAAGAATCTGGAAAGATGGGTCGACGGGATAGTGGCCAGGGTTTTCTCGCATAATTCACTTGTAGAAATGGCTCTTAATACCAGAGTGCCTATTGTCAATGCGCTGTCGGATATTGAGCATCCGTGTCAGATACTTGCGGATTACATGACTATGTATGAAAAATCGGGTAAGTTTGAAGTTAATCTTGCATTCATAGGTGATGGAAACAATGTCTCAAATTCTTTACTTGCAGCAACAGCGGTCCTGGGTGGCAAATTTACCATAGCATGTCCAAGTGGATACGAGCCGAACGGAATGATAATAAAAAAGGCTCAGGATATTGGTGGCAACATTAATATAGTCAGAGATCCCTTTGAAGCCGTGAAAGATGCAGACTTTATTTATACGGACGTATGGGCATCAATGGGGCAGGAGAGTGAAAAGGCCTTGAGGGCCAGGATTTTTGCAAAATATCAGGTTAATAAAGAACTCATGGAAAAAGCGCCCTCTCATGCGCTTGTTCTGCATTGCCTGCCTGCGCACAGGGGAGAAGAAATAACAGACGAGGTTCTTGACAGCAGCAAGTCAGTAGTGCTTGATGAAGCTGAGAATAGACTTCATACGGAAAAGGCTGTACTTCACAATATTTTTAGCAGGAGTTAGTTGAAAGGGTCTCTAATATCTTGAAAATAAAACTGACCAAGGGAGATGTTCTTCTTATTGTTGATGTACAGAATGATTTTTTGCCCGGAGGAGCGCTTCCCGTACCTTCAGGAGATATTATTGTTCCTGTTATAAACAGGTATATAAGAAAATTTGTTGACCTGAATTTACCTGTTGTAGCATCAAGGGATTGGCACCCACAGAATCATGTATCTTTTAAAGAGAATGGTGGAATATGGCCGCCTCATTGTGTTCAGGGTACAAAGGGCGCTGAATTCAATAAAGAACTGGAATTGCCCGATAATGTGTTTGTGGTGTCAAAAGCAACAGAGCAAAATAAGGATGCTTATTCTGCTTTCGATGGGACATCCATTCCAGGCTATCTTCAGAAAAAAGGCGCAAGGCGTATATTTGTTTGTGGTCTTGCTACGGATTACTGTGTGAAAGCCACTGTCCTGGATGCACTAAAAGCGGGATTCTGCACGGTATTCTTAAGGGATGCCTCTATGCCTGTAAATGTGAATGCTGGTGACGGAGATGCTGCTATCAGTGAAATGTTATCAAACGGTTGTATTCTCGCTGCATTTTCAGATATAGAATAAATAGAAAAAAGGAGTCTGTTTTTCAATTATTTGGCTCTTTTCAGAAGCATAGGGAGTAATATAGTTTGAGAGATATATGTATAAGTAGTGCATTAATAGCCTGTAATATTGTAAATTACACTTGCAATGTACAGTGCTTTTATTGCTAATCTTTAAGTTTTGCTTTAAAATTATTACATGTTGAAAAAAGTTGTAGTCAAAGGTTCTGCCTCGAGATACGGCATGCACCCATGGATATATTCCGGGAACGTTATAAACACCAATGGGGCAACAACAGGAGAACATGTTGTTGTTTATACCAGAAAGGGTGTGTTCCTCGGATCTGCTCTGTTCAATTCTGAATCCGATATTGCTATTAGATTCTATTCAAGAAAAAAAGAGCCCTTGGATTATTCTACCATAAAAGAGAGACTTTTTAATGCCGAGCAGTTGAGACGCTCCATGCATATTGATAATAATGCATACAGAGTTGTATTCAGTGAGTCGGATATGCTCCCGGGCCTGATTGTGGATAAATATGGGATGGGTTTTGTAATCCAGGTATCTTCAGCTGGTATGGAAAAGAGAAAAAGAGATATAATAAATGCAATAGTTGATTTGTTTAATCCGAATTTTATTTACGAGAAATCTTCTCTAAATGCGCGAACTCAGGAGGGAATGGAAAATTTAAATGCATTAATTTACGGAGAATTCGAGGATGGAATAGAAGTCCTTATTAATGGAATTAAATTTCAATTGGATATAGAGAGGTCTCAGAAAACAGGGCTTTTCCTTGACCAATCCGAAAATTGGGATGCTATTGAGAAATATGCGGAGGAGAAGGACGTTCTTGATCTATATGCATACACGGGTGGGTTCACGCTTCATGCATTAAGAGGCAGAGCGCGAAGGGTATATGCTGTAGAACAGGACAAAAATGCATCTACAAAATTACTTGCCAATGTTAAGCTTAATAATTACAATGAAAAGAGGATTATGCCGTTTACGGAAGATGTAGTGCAATTTTTGAGAGAATTTAAGTCTACTGGCCTGCTTTTTGATTTAATAGTAATTGATCCCCCTTCTTTTTCAAGAAGCAAAAAAACAAAAGAGCGTGGGATTTTTAAATACAGAGAAATTTTATCCAGTGCCCTCGTCTATTTGAAAAAGGGGGGTATGATTGCACTGTTTAGCTGTTCTTCGTATGTTAAAAGAGATGATCTTATTGGAGTAATAAGGTCAGCAAGTAGCGAAAAAGGGAGGGAATTTTTAATTGTTCGGGAAATGACACAGGCAAAAGACCACCCTGTGCCTGTGAACTTTCCTGAAAGCAAGTATTTAAATGGCTTTTTATTGAAGGAGAGAATAATATGAAGGAAAAAACAATACTTATGTTCCCGGGACAGGGCTCCCAGTATGTAGGTATGGCACAGTCTCTGATAAAAAACAGTTATACAGCAAAAGAGATTTTCAGAAGTATCGAAGAAATTGCACAGAGACCAGTAATATATGTTATGGAAAATGGGCCTTTTGAAAAGCTGTCCGATACTACCATTGCACAGCTTGCCATTCTGGGTCACAGTTATTCGGTTTACAGAATAATGCAGGAAAAGGAGCAGGTAAACTACAGTGCAGTAATGGGACATAGCCTTGGAGAACTTACGGCTCTTTTGGTTGCCGGTGTATATAGTTTTGAGGATGCAGTAAGAATTGTGGCGAAAAGGGCCGAACTGATGGCAAAAGCTCAGAACGGCAGTATGTCCGCTGTTATAGGAATGTCCAGGAATGCGATTGAGGAAATTCTATCTGATTATATGAATGAGGTTGTTGTTGCCAATATAAATTCCCCCGAACAAATTGTTATTTCAGGAGGTTTATGGGCACTTGAGAGAGTGGAAAAGAAACTAAAGGAATATGGAGCAAAGAAGGTGATTCGGCTTGCTGTAAGCGGTGCATTTCACTCCCCGCTTATGTTTGAGGCTTCAAATGAATTTGAGAATTTTTTGAAAGACTTCAGTTTCAAAGACCCGGAAGTTCCTGTTATTACTAATGTTGAAGCAAAAAAGGTATATTTTGGTGATGAACTCAAGAAAGAACTTGTGAAACAACTTATTTCACCTGTAAGATGGCTTGATTCTGTCAATTATGCTTATGAAAAAATGAAGATTAAGAGATTTATAGAAATAGGTCCTAAAAATGTGTTAACCAGGCTTGTTAAAAGAACTATACGGGATGCAGAACGTGTAAACATTGATACTTATGAAGACATAACGGCTTATTATGAAGCTCATAGATAGTTCTACGAAGTTCACTGGAAAGATATTTAAGTTGAATGTAGATACACTGGAGCATAATGGGCATGTATTTACAAGGGAGTATATTTCATACAGAGGGGCTGTGACTGCAATACCCGTTCTTGATAAACAAATTGTATTTGTTAAACAATACAGACACCCTGCAGGTGCTGAACTGCTTGAATTACCAGCGGGTAAATTGGAAAATCATGAAGAGCCCCTTGCCTGTATGAACAGAGAGTTACAGGAAGAAATAGGATTCAAATCAAATAAAATCAGAGAGATTTCCGAGTTTTATACGGCACCGGGTTATTCTACGGAATATATGTATCTGTTTATGGCAGAGGAGTTAGAGCCCAGTAAGCTCCCGGAGGATAGGGATGAGTTTCTCACTGTAGTTCCGATTGATATATTTAGAGTAAAGAAAATGTTGAAGCAAGGTTTGTTCAAGGATGCTAAAACCATTATTGGTCTACTTTACTTTTTCTCTTATCTGGACCACGAATAAAACGGAAATAGACGAGCAGAGGGATATTTATCTTATTAATCCTAATTATGCCTCGCAATCAGCACTTTATGCAATTCCTCTTTTGACGGAAGATGAGGTATATCTCATTATAAAAGAGAGAAACATAAGAAAGTTCAAAAATATGGATGACCTTACTTCGAGGATTCATCTCATGCCTTATGAGGCAAACTATTTATCTTCCTATTTTACATTTAGACAGAGGTGCTCTCACCTTTATTTCAGGCTAAAACAGGATGTTTATTTCTACTATAATGTTAAATTCAAGATGGATAAAAATCTCTATTTTACAGCCTTTGGACGAAAGGGAGATTATCATGGTATATTTAGTTTTAATGCATATAATACAAGTCTTACCATAGGAAATTTTTATTACAGTGACAGAGGAGGGCTTTTTGATAAGAATGCCCTTCGCTTTAATAGAAATATCCCTATCCACAGAGATACATCAGGGCTTGGCATTATGCTTTCATACAGAAAGTTTTGTGCCTTTTATAAAGACAGTCTGTATTTCGCATCAGCAGGATTTAATAAATACGTCGGGGTAAATGCTTTGTTTTCAAAAAATGAATGGTATGGCACGGCATTCTATATACAAAAAAGCAACAAAAGAATGTTACTGTATTCAGAGCAGGGTGTGCGTAATAAAAATGTAGTGGCTTATTCGGAATTCAGGCTTACATATCCCGGTTTGCATGTATACGGGGATGTATTTTCAAGATTTGACACTGCAAGGTTAAACGGGGCTGATTTAAGAGCGACTCTTCCCCTGTACAAGCAGGTGTCATTGTATATGAGGTCTTCTCTTTATGCAGGGAATTATAACAGGAGAATATATTCGGCATATTTATTTAAAAAGTTTTTCGTATGCAGGATATCCGTAGGACTGAAAAAATCCACCTATTCGGATAATATGCTTGTTTTTGGTATAAAAAGAGCGAGAAGGCCTTATGTGTCTTTTCGAGTTGCCAAATCGCTAACTGCTGGGGCATACTACACTTATATAACGAGTGCACTCGGTCCATTTGAAATCAAATACTTTTTATCAAACAGAGAAAGCGATATCTATTATGATAATAACTATTATTTTTACACGGTTTCTGGAAAGGGTGAGAGGTGGAGCATTATTATAAGGCATAAGGTAAAAAACTACAGGTTTTACATGATTTCCGACGTAACAAACGGCATTGTGGATGTAAAGGGCATAATAACCGGGAATTTTGACCTATGAAACTTATGAGAGAATTGTTTATCCCATTGAGACAGATAAATTTTATGGACAGTTCACTAATAATTACTGGAGTTGGAGAGAAAAGCGGTCTTACTGCTTTACTGGCAAAAGGCATTTTAAGGCCAAAATCAAAATTGCGCGGTGAAATAATGCCATTTTCCGTATCGGAAGTTCTTTATTTAAATAAAGAAACAAGGGAAATGCATCCCATAAGAGAGGCAAAATTGTTACAAGTATATTCGGCTGTATTCTCTAATTATGAAAAGGTGAAAGAACTGTCCCGGGTGGCAAGAGCTTTGTTGCGCAATATGCAAAAAGGACAGAATACAAATGTTTTTCCTTTATTGCAGGGATATATAGAGGCTATGGAAGCTTCTGATAATATTTGTAAGGTAACGGCCGCTTTTTTTGTTAAATTTTTGTCCGTATCAGGCTATAATCCTCAGCTATATCATTGTGTAAAATGTGGCAGGGAAACAGACCTTGAATATTTCAGTCCGCAGAGTGGAGGAGTGGTCTGCTCAGATTGTGAGCCTTACTTTAAAGATGCAATAAAAATCAATACAGGTATACTAATGGAATTGAGGAAGCTCGTTTCTATGGAATACTCGGCAATAGACAGCCTCTTTATAAGTGACATAACCCATGATATTGTAAATTCCATGCTGCACTATCATACCAATATGAAATGAAGAAACATATTTTTAATTTTCTGAAGATTGCAGTCACAATTTTGTTGCTCTATTTCCTATTCAGAAAAATGGATTTCAAGACAATACTCACAACATTAAGACACATAAATATCTTTGTGTATCTTATAGGAGCTCTGCTTTTTTTTACAGGTATATTTCTTTCTTCAATAAGGTGGAAACTTTTTCTTGACACACTCGGTATTGAGTTTTCACTATCACAGCTATTCACCTATTTTCTGTATTCTCTTTTTCTCGCCAATTTTTTACCGTCAGGCGGACTTGATGTTGCAAGAGTGGCTTTTTTGGGTAAACAAAAATTGAAGGAGAAAATTTCTTCAACATTTATGGACAGATTATTTGGTTTCCTTGCGATAAATATATATGTATTTTTAGGTCTGATTTACGGTTTAAAAGAGGCTTCGAAATATCGAACACTGATTTTCGGTGTACTTGTGTTTCAGCTGATTTTTTTGTTTGTTATATTTTCGAGAAGATTGAAAAAATATGCTGTATTTATAAAAAAATTGCCTTTTGGAGAAAAGTTTTATAACCTTTATGAAATCCTGCACTCTTTTAGGGATATTAAAGTCGTGATGTTCGCACTGGGGCTTTCCTTTGTAATTCAATTTTTGTATTCTGCGGATGCATATATAGTTATGAGGTCACTTCATTTATGTCCGCCCTTTACTACATCCATCTTATTTGTACCACTTATAAATTTCATATCAATGATACCCGTTACAATTTCCGGTTTTGGTGTGCGTGAAGGCGGATTTGTCTTTGTATTTTCCAGTTTTATTGGCAAGGAAGGTGCAATGACCGCTTCTCTTTTATATTACTTTACAACCTTCATTGTAAGCTTAACAGGTGGAATTTTCCTTCTCTTTTACAGGAGAAAATGAGTGTGCTTTTTGTTTATCTTATGTCCTATGCACTATATTTCAGGAATCCTCATGTTATAGAGGACTCCGTTGTTTTGAAAAAAGACACTTCAAGTCTTATACCCAGTATTCCTGATTCCGGTAATGTGTCTTTTAATTTGAAGGGTATAAAATCTTTTATATTAACGGGTGAGGGTACATCAAACTTTGATTTCACACAGGCAATGAATCTTAGCTTTGCAGGAAAAATGGGCAGATATTGGCATGCAGAAGGACATCTTGAAGATTCCGATATGCAGGGCGCTTATGATTTGTATACTGAAAACATTATGGATATTGATAGGGTTTATATGAAGTTTTACAGGAATACTGATACAATAAGTGTTGGCAACATAGAAGTGCTTGATAGAAGTGTGCTTGGAGGAAAAATTCACATAAAGCAGAATAAATTTAATATCATTGCTCAGGCTGGAGTGGAGAAGGGGGAAAGTTATGAAAATGAATTCTACATAGAACCGGGCAATACAGGCCCGTACAAACTTCACGGCAAAAATGGCGTTGATGTATCTATAGTGCCTGGCTCTGAAAAGATAATCATTGAGGGGGCTATGTTACCAAAGGCCAGATATACCATGGATTATTCGCGTGGCATTTTGTTTCTTTCCCCTGGTGTTCTCTATGTAAAGCCCGTTGTATGTTTCGTTCGATTTCAGTATTATTATAGTACCAGCAAAGTATTTACGGCCAATGCACAAACATACATTAATTTAAGTGCATTAAAATTTGGTTTTAATATTCAGAGAGAATTTACAAAGCCAGACGGAATTCTAAAGGCCAGAGGTGATTATATAAGAAAGGATTCCATCTTTGTTTTTGCGGGGAGAGGCCGTGGAGATTATACAGTCAACTTCATATTTGTAGGTGACTCGGGTTCATATGTATATGATGATTCTACATTATCATACACATTCGTTGGCTATGGAAAAGGACTTTTTAACCCTCAAACAGAAGAAAAGGCGAATTTCAGCAGGAGTAATGCGGAATTTTTTGTTGAGAATAATAATGCCATTTACATAAGTACAAAACTTTACGGATCAGAAGACATCTCTCCTGACCAATCTTCCCGCGGCTTTGCATATTCCCAGACAATCGGCTATAAAAAAAGCAACTTCAACACATGGCTATCTTATACAAAGCCTGAGGAGAGTTATTCAAGAGCCACGCAAGTGTATGACAGTATAAGTGATGCTTTTCAATTTGGTATTCCAAACCAAAAGTTATTCGGATTGCAGTATCAAAATCCGGATTTTGCTGTAAATTTACATACGGGTAAAGAAGATAGCAATTTTTTCGGGCAATCCGACATATATGCCTTAAAGCCTGTAAACCTGCGTTTTACGGGCAGGACTTTGTATCAGAAATTTACGTACCTGAGACTTGATGCGTTCAAATACGCAGCCGGCTTTGATGCGAATTACCAGAGAAGAGAGGATACGGTCTTCAAAAGTTTAAAGCTGTTTGCTAAAAAGGCATCAGATACAGCAGGAATTATGGTTATAAAAGATAGG
>JALTEL010000140.1 GCA_027073945.1 Caldifarciminota bacterium
CGCACCAAATCCAGCATAGCGCTGACTTCGCGCTTTCGCGTATAGACCTCTCCATGATTCGCAATCCTATCTTTTGATACGACCTGTTTAAGCACTATATTTGACTTCTCCTTTTCGGGGCTAACGTCTTGAGTCACTTGCCGCTGTGGAGCGCCAGCGGAACTAGTGCACCCTATTGTTAGTTTCTAATTCTTTCTTCTTTAATTAAGATGGGATCCCCTTTCTTTGCTGATTGAAAAACCAAATCCTAAGCTCATTAATAAAATACCATACGTCGCTATTTGACGGTTTTACATAGTCTGGATGCTCAGGATCTTCACCAAGCTTTTCAAACACTTCAATTAGCCATGCAGGTCCGAGCCCATTAGCGTTTAATTCTTTTAACCATGATTCAAGTTCGCCACCTCTTACAACAAATAGACCATATTCTTGAAGTTGATCAAAAAGGTTATTGGCAGCCTCTTTATCGTCGTGAGAAAGGATGTCAACACCTCCATCTCTTTTCATGTTAAGCCCGCTTTCTTCAAGCCTTTTCTTAATAGCTGCTCTCATACTGGACAATGGTTCATGAGCAATGGCAGGAACAAATCCTCCTTCTAAAAACTTTTTCCATACCACTCCACCTTCTTTCAAAATGTCAACATCTACTATTCCTGCCGCAGGAACACCCATTTCACGTAATGGCTTAGTAATTGTTGGGATAGTTTGTTTATTCTGCGCATTAATAAAAAGACAATTAGGGATTCCCCATTCAGGTTTATATCCCAACATTCTGTTATTAATTTCCTGATAAAAAGCTCTATCAGAATCAGATTCTGTAACCACAACATACTCGTAGAAAAGACCTTCCAACACACCAGTTGAGCGCAACAATGGATTTCGCATTAACTTTAGAATATCATTATTAGAAAGAACTCTAGCAGTTGGAATACCATCTCTATAAGTCAGTCTAACTATATTAATTGGAGCACCAGATTGAATACATCCCATAACGAAATTTGAACTATGCGTAGAAACAAATATACGCTTATTTGTGCCAACACTAGCCTGTGATATCTCTTTTCCGAGTTTATATGATAATGACGGATGCAGAAAAGCCTCTGGCTCATCAATTAGTAATATTTTTGGATCGCCAGCTATGATTTCTATTATCATTCCAGTGAAAGCCTTTACTCCATCACTAGCTTCTTGAATAAGCAACGCTTTGGAATGATAATTAACAGCATCTCTATGAATTCCCTGCTCTTCCATCCTATTTTTTGGAGGATGTGAAGCAAGCCTAATTCGTAATTTTCCAAGATGTGTTGGATCAATCACAAAATATAATCCAAACGCATCATATATTATTCTTCTTACTTCTTCTCGTTTCTGGTCTTCTTTAAATAGTACCTGAAAACTCGTTTGAGGTAGCGACTGTAAATCTCCTGCATTTTGTTCATTTATTAAATTTATTCTATTTTTGCCATCCAAAATGATTGTATTATAAACAAGATACCATTGGCAAAATTGATTCGATCTTTCGTTTGGTTTTTGTAATGCAGCTAATAAATTTTGTTTATGTACTTGCAGTCTTGTACCTCGTTTTCCTACTAATATGTGATCAGGTTGTAACGTGTCATGTTTTGTCGGTTTTAATTTTACGCTAGAAATTGCATTTTCAGCTTTTTGCAGATCAAGTTCATTAAAAATGATCTCTTCGATAATGAGATCATTTGTATTCTTTGTTCCTTGAGCGCAATAACGATATATTTCCTTTAATATTTGGCTTTTCCCTGAATTGTTAGGGCCAACAAAAACAGTTACTGCTGTACAATCTATTTTAGTATGCTCTAGTCCAGGTGCACGACCAAATTTTAATTTTATGTTTTTTATCATAATTATTTTCCAGAAACTAACGCCGCAAATCACCGGCAGTTTAAAGCAGAACGACGAGGAACGAGGAGCGGCACTTTAAACTGTCCGAGTGCATTTGCCTTGTTCGGCCTTTTGTTTCTCCATGGCCAAACACTACCATTTCATTCATCACAAAGATCGTACCTAAAAGGTAATCTAGTGGCCTCTCTAATTTTAACTCTAATACTTTGATTTATTGGTTGTAATGCTACTGGATTTTCCCAAATTTGGGATTCTAATCCTATAGGCCTGGAGATAACAATTGCAGATAATTGTTTCCAGTATCTATCAAATTCAGAGATCGAATGAATCTTATAGTGCCTAATCTTTTCTTCGAATCCATGAGTACCCTCATCTTTCCATTCCATGAGGTTTTTTACAGCCACATCAAGATCCCAACGATTAGGAGCATCCGCAAGGTTATAGCTTCTGATATATAATAAATTTATTGCATCTGGAACCGTTTGCCCGATTTTTTCACAAATTATATCTCCACACTTCTTAAATATTTTTTCATTATCTATCAAGTATGTTCTATTTCCTGTTGTCTTGCTGATTCTGATATCTTCTAATTTGGGATTATATTTTCTTAATCTCTTAACCTCTAAATAGAAAAAATTATTTCCAAAAAATATTTTAAAATCTGGATCTCTTGGAATTGAAGGGATATTAGGCTCATATATTACATGGCAGTTAGTGTGTGAAAATGCAAAAGCAATATACAATTCAATACCTATATCACGTTTATCTTCATCATTAGGGTTAGATGTTAATTTATGATATATTTTATCTTCATTTTCATTTACAAATTGAACAAAATTTGGAGAATGAGCCCATTCATCAAGTCGTGCGCGTAGAGCTGTGTCAAATGATTTATCATGGATTAACTTTTGTATTCTCCGTGGAAACATTATTGTCATTTTCTATGGGCGAGGGGGGTATATTTTATTTCAATTAGATGACTCATGTAAAAGTTCAAGTTATTGTTTTATGATGCCTAACGGTGAAGCTCACCTGCCGCTATGGAGCAAGCCCAAAGGTCGCAGCGGAATAGCGGTCAAGTGACCCTATCGTTATGCCCTCCTCTTTTCTTACAATATCTTATCATAGTCTGAATGTGATCCTATCCAAAACCAGATTATTTCGTTCTCTCGCTGGACACCCAATGCCCGGTAATCTCTGGATATGCGAACAGCATAGATAGGACGCTTGGAATGAACTCGTTTGAAGCGTAGCCCTGGATGTAAGGATCTTTTTCAAATTGGAGATAAGCTTCTTTCGCTTGCTTTTGGAT
>JALTEL010000141.1 GCA_027073945.1 Caldifarciminota bacterium
AAGAGGAATTCTTAGACCAGAGGTAAAGGTAAGCAATATCGCAAAACTAACGCCTATAGATGAGAGTATTATTTTTTGTCGTTTCGTTATTTCGTTCATTTTCCCCTCTATGCCTGATTTTTTTAAGGTTCATATCAGCACAACCAACGTAACCATTATTCACACTCTCTCCTGTTCACAATATCTGAGCAGTAGGAACAGGACGTGGAGCTATTTCTCTTCGAGCTATGACCTCAGAGATATACGGCCATGGATTCTCATCGTTTTTTCTCATTCCCAAGCTCTGCCTAGAAACGCAATTCTGGAAGCTCTGCCTTCATTTAGTGGCAGAGCCACTAAGATTGCGTTACGAGGCAACGCCTCGTAACGAAGGGAAAATTATATCCAAGCCTGGGTTCTATATCTTCGTAAATAGCCAATTGCTTTGTTGAGTTCTTCTTCGGCCTCTGGGTGAAAAGAAAAGTTCATTTATCGAACCTTTTCTATATCCTTTCAAATACTTCATGACCTGCTACTGCTTCTACAGACCTACGTCTCAATTCCAATAGTCTTCTATTAGCCACAGCCGCCCATTCCTTGTCAATTTCAGATTGGGGCTGGTTTAGGCTCCTGAGCAATGAATCAACCACCAATGCCCGTTCTTCCACTGGAAGAGATACTGCTGTTTCGTATTCATTTCATCACCTATATTGTGATTTTATTGCCGAACGTTGCAAATCAGCCGCGCGGCCTTTTGCGTCGGCTGAATTAGCTTTGTTTGGCGCAACTATTCGATATAACGAGTCTACATGCTATTGTGCGGTCGCCGATTGTAAAATTTCTGATATCAATATAGTATCGATCACTATATTGTGACGCCAATTCCTTAAAAATATCAAGCACGTTATTCTTTTCGAAAATTTCAAAATGTACCAAGACACCAATATTATTTCCTGAACGTTCTACAACAGATAAGAGTTTATAAAAATCTTTAGAATATTTCGCCCTTTCATCTGTGGCATACATACCCAACTCAACCCAAAATTCATATCCATCATCTATGATGTGAATATCTACTTTTTCTGACGAATCTTCGATACAGCTGGCATACGGCCATTCGGAATGAGGGTCTTTATCCTGTAATTTGCTGAAGATTAAAGCATTTAAATTTCTTTCGAAACCTGGATAATTACTATGAGGTTTTGGTTTTGGCTCTTTAGGAAATTTAAAATAATATCGTTGTTTGTACTCTTGACGCCACCTGTCAAATAATTTTCTGTGATTTTTGTCTGTGACAGATTGCAGGATTGAGTCAATGAGTTGTATCTTATTCATAAATCACTCTGATTTATCATTTCTCATTTCCGGCGTTTTCTATTGCCCGAGCAGGTTGTTGAATTTTTTTTATCTCTAAAATAGCGAAGATAAGAAGGATGACGCCTACAGCGATAACAGATCCCCATTGCCAAATTTCGTATGCAGGTACAACATGTGTTATCGTGGTAGTAGCTGTTGATTTCCCAATTGCAGCCCCTCCAATGGCTCCTGCTCCTGCCCCAACTGAAGCGGCTGTTGCAATAAGTGCAGCCCCCGCAGGCAAACCAAATCCAGTGCCAGCAACAACGACTCCGAAACCACCGATGACGGCAGCAAGAGCACCTCCGCCAACTGCACCAATCACCGCACCGATTGCTGCATTTCGACCTTTTGTTCCAGGTACTTTTGTTGGCTCATCCCAAACATTCTTGGCGTTTTTCATATTGATACCTACTATGAGGAGAAAAACACCGATAAAAATTAGGATCATGCTTTTGGACTTGATGCTCATGTGATACTCTTTTCTTTGTTTTGTTGCCGAATATTGGATTAGGCTGCATGCAGCCTAATCCAATATGTCTGACTTCAGCCTAACCCGTTATATCTTGATTTTTAATCTTACCTAAGTTGAGCGATTCTCGATTCCCAAAATGGGTTATCTATTTAAAATTATAGAGATTTATTGAAATTAGCTCTTTCACCCAATGGGTGAAAATGGATTTTTAAATAAATTTTATAGAATCAGTAAGTTATGTATATTTTCAGAAAAGAATCGCTCAACTTAGGTCTTACCAAGTTACAATAATTTCCCCAAATAATCATCGCCGCTACAAAGGATAGAATCCCATGAATCCTCAGTCTAACCATGACCGCACCGCCAATTTATTAAGTAGGCCAAGCGGACCAGAAGGCTTCCTGACCCCTAGAGCGGGGCCATCCGCCGTCATTATGTGCATGAGAGCGGGCTGCAGAAGGCGGTCAAAAAGGCCGCACTGTGCAGGAGCTACCCGATCATGCGAACGTCTCCACCACAATGATCTATACCCATGTCTTGAACAGAGCGGGGTTGGCTGTCAGAAGCCTAGCAGACCTTTAGCTTATTGTTTTTTCTAGATCAAAATATTATGCCTGTCAAGGATGCATTCCCAAAAAGTGGCCATTTAGAGCTTGAAAAAGGAGGCCATTGGGACTTAAAGAGGTACAAAAAGATTTTTCAGAATGGACTGCAACTATGGCCCATGATCCCTCTTCCTTGAGCGAGGTTGAGCATAAAGCCAGCAAATTTGCACAGACTATAGCAGGATTACTTACGGCCGCTGTCCTTGCACAGGCACAGGTCACAGAGAGTGTTGAGCAATGTGTTCAGGACAGGCATCCCAGGCCATTTGCACACATGCGCTATGTGGCCAAGAGAAAATTGAAGGTCATGTTACTCTGTGGTCTGACCATGCTGGTCTTTGCGACCTATTGGGTGCCACGAAGAGATCCAAGAAGATACGTCGAGTCACAATGGAGACCAGACGGCATGGCCTGGCATAGATAGTGGATCTTGGAGGCGTGGAGAGCTCATTCCCAGGCCAGTATTAGCGGGGGAAAAGGTATGTTTTGGAGTCCTGAAAATGCAGAGTGTATGCTCTTATTGCGAGCCAATGCCCTCAGCGGGCAGTGGGAACCGACCCCCTACTCGCTAAAGGTGTCCGAAAATGAGAATCCCATGTTAAATCAGCTGATTATTGCAACTCGACAGTGACCACTTTTTGGGAATGCACCCTTTCCCTTTTAATACACCTCATCATGGGTTCCCAAGGCCAAAAGAAGAATATCATCTTCTCTATCTTTCTCCCCTTTCACAAAATCAAATACAATGCGCAG
>JALTEL010000142.1 GCA_027073945.1 Caldifarciminota bacterium
TAATTTCACCCGTTTGGAATTCTCTTATAAATCTATATCCACCACCAGTCCAGCTGTCTATGGCTTCTCCAATTATTTTTGTATCGTGAGCTGATATTTTTAATCCCAAATCAGAATAATATTTATTTAGTGCCTCAGGGCCTGTTCTATACTCTCTGTACATTTTTTGACAATATCCCGGAGTAGTGTACTTGCTTTTTGTGGACAATTCCAAAACGTTGGTCCCAATCTGAGGAACTGAAGGCACAGACTTAGAAACAGCCTTCTGAACTACTTTAGGAACTGACGCAGGAATCCTCATAACCTTTTTATAATATCCGTTATACCAATCTTCTATCTCTGGGTGAGAGCTCGGACTTTTTACCCATTCATTTAACTTTTTAGACGCAACTTCCGGATCTTCGTAAACTGGGTTCTGCACACACATACAATTAGGGTGAGGTAAAAATGGCTCATCTCCTTTCTTGAAAAAGCCTATGCTCGCATAGTCATCACATACATCAGTAATAATATGAGTGGCTGAAAGAATCCAACGGATCCCTAAGTAAAACGGAGACGAGTTTGCACCGGCATATACACCGTTCATAAATGCCTGAGAGGTTTCAGTCCTTACTAATCGTAAGGACTCGTACCGGACATCTTTAGGAACGTAATACTTTTTGATCTTTCCGTTTTTGAGGTGCCTGATTAAAATCCTTTGAGCAGAACCTTTTCCTCTTAAATAAGGCGAGAGAAGCTTGGCCGTTTTCATAGCATCTGTTCCCGTAGCGATACTAGCTGCTACCGTTTTATAAATAGCTTTCTTGAAAGGTTCTAACGTCCAGACTGCATTGGACAAAAGTAACTTTTTCTTAGCAAGATATGAAGCTATTGCTTCCTCGTTTACCATACTGTAAAAAGCATTGATATTTATAATACCAGGGAACCCAATCTTTTCTGATACAAGCCTAGAAACATTCACTCCATTCGTTATATTGTCGGATATAGCCTTCTTGAGACTCTCTGCCAAATGCTGTGCAGTTTCAGAAGATGACTTTTCTAAATAACTCTGAATCATCTTGACTTGCCCAGTAGTAAATTGAGAAGCTTTGCCTTTTCCAATAGCCTTCAGTATATCCCTAGCATAATCATCATAAAGCATCGTGACTGTCTTGCTCATAGCAATCTGGCTTGCAAGAAAGTCGGAACGTGCCCCTGCTACATAATCAAAGTATGCAGGGTTTACACTAGCCTTATAGTCATCTATCCAAGACAATGTTTGCTCCTATCCTACCTTTTTACCCGCATATTAACCCTTGTTTGCAATGTTTTCACTGCCCTTCACTGTTTTTTCTACATTTGCTTTTTCCTTAACAAGATCTGCCACATTCCTATCTGCAGACGCAAGAAAAGCCTGTCCGTCTAAGATTCTCTGCTTTTCACCACTGCCTTCGTCCTTAGCTTGAAACTTCTGCATAGAGGGGACAAACTCTGATAAGTAGTCTATAGCTGCCTCCAGACTGATAATGTTAGCATCTACTGCGTTGACTAAAGCATCTACTACTGTTTTGAGAACCGTAGCTGTACTTTCTTCGTTTTTAGGACTTACATCATCCCATATAAATTTGACTCTATAATCCTTTACTCCTGCAACGTCCGTGTTAGTTTTTTTGCTCATAGCTAACAAAATTCTGAACATTTGCTGGAAATAAACTTCCAACGTCTTCCTCTTCATATTGATTTTACGCTCAAGAGGAACCAACTGCTCTCCTACGGATGCCTTAGAGCTTGAGACAGCAGTACCGAAAGCAAACTCAGGAGTCTGCGAGGCGTCTACTATGCAATAAAACAACAACTTTAACAAAGCCTTAGAGTCGCCTGTGGCACTTTTTACTTCAACGAACCCCATATCTTCATCTGTATTGAGCAAATAAATATCCTTCTGGAATTTCAAATGCCCACCGTTCTTAGCAGCAGCCAACTCTGTCTCTGTAAAATTCCTTTTTAGGAAACCAGCTATGTTTTCTAACTTCAGCTTAATTTTAGGGACACTGTGTAATTTATTAGCCTGCATCGACTGAAGAAGAATATCGTGATATGCTCTCATAAACGGCTCAATATTCTCTAATTCTGATCGTCCATTTACTTCGTCTGCTTCCTCGGAGTTTTTGAAGTGGACTATCGGAATAAATCCCCACTCGTTTGAATATTCCTCGTCTACCTTACCGGCTGGGATATTAGTGCCTTTGTACATTTTCTTTATTGTCGTAGGAGTTATTGTTTCTATAACCGTATAATCTATTGTTTTTCCTTCTTCATCTTGATATTTGATAGGGGTTTTTATAATATACTCCTCTACGTCATCCTTGTCTTTTACTGTCGTTACCCAAGCTGGAGCTATCAAATAATTTTTGATAGACGCATACTTCTCAGGATACAGCGCTTCATCCTCTTCTTTCAGGTTATACATCCGTACATAAACGTCACCGTCCCTGAAAAAGTTTTTAATAATGGAAGTGAACCTGCTACCATTCTCCTCTATATAATCGTTTAAGAACGCTTGAGCGTTTTCATCAACAGACGTAACTGCCGGCAAACCACAGAACCCTACCATAATATCAATCACAGGTTTGGCAAATGCTGCACCTAACTTATAATCCTTCTCTGTGTTGTAGTAAAGTCCCTTTGTCTTCTCATAGTCCACCTTTGAGGTGTCTAGCTGGTAAGTCGATGCTCCGAACAAACTTACTGACGAAACTGTGTTCCTGAGACTGCTGAGCATCTCACCAACAACTCTAAAATAGTTTTTCATTATCTCCCTCCATAATATACTGCGTTTTTAATAATTTCTGACTCTTCATCTTTTTCTTCTCCTCTGCCTAATAACCATTTCAAATGAGTATAGACTGCATACCGTATCGCATCCATAGCGTGATCCTCAAACTTTACCGGTGCGTCTATGGCTTCTCCTGATTTTTTGTCAGTCTGCCATTGATAATTTTCTATCTCGTGAATAACGTTGACGTTCTCAGGTTTAATAAGCAAGTGAAAGGTTTTTACAAAATCGATTCCTTCCAGAACACTATTGTCACCCTTTTTCACGTTAAGCCCTAAATTCTGGTAGACTTTTATGCTTCCAGGGCTGGACGGATCGGCATACAAGGGAACGTTCAAATCTATCCCCT
>JALTEL010000143.1 GCA_027073945.1 Caldifarciminota bacterium
CGTTTTGAGTGGCAAAAAGCTTAGCTGTTCCAGCAATATTCCATTTTCCACTAAGAATTGCTTCGGTCACGGAAGTTATTTTATTGACAGCGTAGGCTGATAAACCATCTACAGAGATTAGTCCACCACCATTTCCATTTGCTTTTAAATCATGAATTGATGAACTATCAGCTTTAATATCAAGTGAATTAATCTTGTTCGCAGTTGAAGTATTTCCGGTTAGTGTTACTTTTGTTTCAGTGTTAGAAGTTAGTTTTGCCTTATTATTACCAGAAGCAAGTATCCCGCCTATATTCAAACCCCAAGTATCAGCCGTTTGTTTAACAATATTTTGTCCGAAGATAACAAGATCTGTAAGGCTGTTGTAAGTATTATCTCCAATTGAAACCAAAACTTTGGCGTCATTGGAAGATTCGCTTCTGTTATAGCCAAAACTACCAGCAAGTCCTCCGCTCACTCCTTCTGATTTAACGTCACTATCACCTTTAATTTTTCCAGTAAAGTTGACCTTTGAAGAATTGAATTTGTTGCCATCAGAAATATTTAAAATAGCTTTACTGCCTATATTTGCAGTAGCAACAGATACTCCGGCTGAATACATAAAGCTGACTGCTCCGCTTGTGGCTTGTGAATCTATTTCAGGAGTATTTTTTGCATTGAGACTAATTTCATCTGCATTGAGTGAGCTATTATTGCCAGTCATTGTAATTGCAGAATCACTTGTATCGTTAATATAAGAGTGAACACCAATTCCAGAGCCAAAAATTCCAACATTACCGCCAACTGATTTGGCAGTAACTTCGTTATCTTTAGTAGCCTTAATCAAAATATCTTGATCGGCATTCATCTGATTGTTACTAAGATTTATCTTGGTAGACCCACTATTATCTATTCCGGTGTTAAGGAAGCCACCAGCAATCATTCCTACTGTAAGGCCAGATCATTTTGCACTAGAGGAAGATGTGTCTTTAGCCTCAATATTAATGTCACCAGAGTTAGTTGTAAAATTGTTATCAGAAAGAGCAGTAACAACGTTTCCCGTAGTTTCTACCTTTCCGAAGGCTGCTGTGCCAGCTGCAAAAGTTCCGGCCGAGCCTTGATACATAGACAGGTTCGAAGAACCAGTAACCTCTGCATCAACGTCAATGTCAGTTCCTGCATTAATTACGGCATCGTGGATTGTAACTCCAAGGTTTCTGTTTGTCTTTAATGTTGCTATTGAAGCTCCTGCTGCTGCTCCTCCTGCACCAACCGCTACATTCCCACCTTTCATGACGGTTGTAGTATCTTCTTTTGACGAAATATTTACATCACCACTGGAGCTATCAATTGTGGAGGAATTACCAGAAAAGATATCTCCAATTCCGATAGTGGTAGCTGATTTTCCAGCTTCGTCAGCTGTGATATGACCTCCAACACCGTTCATGTTGGCTTGTTCATCATTAGTTAAAGCATCGTTATTGTCATCAATTGTATTTTGATTAGCTTCATCTGCAGCATCAATGGCATCATGAAGTTCCTGATTGCCATCTTCATTTGAGTCTGAAACAACCTCTCCGGAAGAGAGCCACATTACATTAAGACTAGCCGCACCGCCGCCAGCTGCAACGGTAAAAGATTTTTGATCAATAGTTCTGTTTTCGTTGGCTGAGATATTAATATCGTTTACGGCATACATTGAGCTTCCGTCAACCTGTGTTCGCACTTTTCCATCAATGGAATTTACTCCCACAGAACATCCGGCACCTACTGCTCCGGCACCGACTGTACCCAAGTCAGAAGTTAAATCTAGATCATTTTTAGCTTTAATATCAATTTGTCCGGCTCTATTTGTGGTGTTTCCAAGTGAAGAATCATTAACTTCAGAGGTTACTGTATTTTCAAAGTTATTTACTGAAACATTTCCGGCAACGCCGACAATTCCACCGCCTACAGCTTCATCAACTGTGTGAAAATTCGTATAGTTTTGAGCATCAACTGTTATATCGCCAATTGCGTTTACATTTATGGAACTATCTTCAATTGCTGAAGAAACCGTATGTTTGTCGGTACCAACGGCAACAGAACCACCAACACCAACATAACCTGCAACTCCAGCAGTTGAATTATTAATTTTTGATCTTTCAAACTGATTTGATTTTACTTCAGCACTTTCAACAGAAATTTGTGCATTCTTAATTAAAGCTTCTGTTTCACCATCAAAATTAGTAGTTGAAACAGTTCCGGCAACACCCACGGTTCCAGCAGCACCGATACCAGCAACGATAGAAGATATTCCTTGCTTGCCTGTAGCATGAATAGTGAGGGCTTTTGCTTTAGAGCCACTATTTATATTTTCTATTGTGGCTGAGGTTTTGCGGTTAGTTTTATTTACACTTACCGCACCACCAATACCAACAGTTCCGGCACCGCCTACAGAACCAACAAAAGATGAATAGTTAGCGTAATCAGAAGCATCACCACTAACATTACCAGCAGTGGCACCAGTGTTTAAGTTGGCATTTTTAATGTATGCTTCAGTGCTTCCCTCTATGCTGTTAACCCCAACTGTTCCTGCAAGGGCAACTGTTCCAGCACCTGCGATGTTGGCAACAAATGATTTCATTGTATGGGTTGATGAGCTATCTACAACTAAACCAGTTCTGGTTTTATCCTGTCTTTTATCAATAAGTTTGTAATCTAGATTGGTCGTTTGATCGTCAATGAAAGCATTATTCATTGCATCGTCTGAAACTTCACTTGAAGTTGTTATATCTCCAGAAAGACCCAAGGCACTAACTGTTGAACCTTCTAGATAAGCTTTGGTGTCACCTTCAATAGTATTCCCAGAGAATCCAGCCCCTACGCCTGCAGTTCCTCCGATGGATAAAATACCCCCGTAGTTAATTAAAACATCATCAGTTTGTGCTATTACTCCGACATTATTTTGGGCATTAACAGTAGAATTATTACTAATAAAAGCATTGTTTGTAGTTCTGATACGATTATATCCAACTGAGCCAGAAACACCTGCACTACCACCAGCTGACCCTGCTATAGCAGCAGCTTCTACGGTCTGGTCTGACTTTGATTTAACACTCATATCACCCAAAGTTAAGTTGCTTTCTTTTACTTCTGAACTTACTTTATCTGAAATACGATTAACAGCAATAC
>JALTEL010000144.1 GCA_027073945.1 Caldifarciminota bacterium
CGTACTTCAAAACCTATACAACCTTGTTCAACCATTCTGTCAGTTACTATGAATCCACTCCCCTGCTCTACAAGGGAAGTAAAGAGTCTGACAATCAAATTGATACATGCAAATTCTTTGTGCCTGTGGATGCTGACACAGGGAAGGGCATGTTCAGTCTTATTTATTCAAAATACGGTAAAGAGTACAGAGCCCATTCGCCCACTTTGAGCATTGTCAATGGCGCCCCTTCGGGTGATAAGAAAGGACCTCTCATTGACATATACCAAAACGGCGAGAAAATAACCTCAGATACGATTTACACAGGTTCCAGCGCAAACCTCGTCATAAAACTCAGCGATGAATCAGGTATAAACCTCAGTCAGAACGGAGACGAATCAGGTATAGAACTCAGCCTTGATAATACTTTTACCGATCTTGTTCCGTATTTCGAGTATGATAAAAATTCATACACAGATGGTGAGGTGAAATACACCGTGCAATTCGATGAAACACAAAGCATACACACACTTACGATTATTGTCAGAGATAATCAGAATAATACATCTACAAAAACATGCTTTGTGCAGGTGGAAGAACAGCCCTTCAAAATCGATAATATACTTATATATCCCAATCCCATAAGACAAGAAGGGAATGTCTATATAACCTTTAACTTGAGTGCAACAGCAAAGATACAGGCAAAAATATTTACCATAGCAGGCACAATGGTGTGGTCAAGCGGAAGACATTTTTACCCCGAAGGGTTTAATTCAATATTATGGGATGGTAAGGATTTAAACGGAGCTGTTCTTTCAAACGGGCTTTATATTCTTTATATTACCGCCAATGACACACAGCACAATAAATTTTTGAATTTTAAAAAGGGTATAATTATATCAAAATAGGAGGTAACAATGGGACCAAAAGATATTAAAGAAGAGAGAATAGATACAATAATGGGACAGGGATGCGATTTTGACGGGAAATTGAGCGTCCGTGGAAGTATGAGAATTGACGGTAGAGTTAAGGGCAAATTGAGCGTACAGGGAACATTATTCATAGGAAAAACAGGTTTCTTTGACGGTGAAATTCGCGCAAAAAATGCTGTAGTGGGTGGGAATCTCAAGGGCAAAGTGAATATTGATGAAAAAATAGAGTTCGAAACAGGTGCCAGATTTTCCGGAGATTTGCTCTGCAAAGGCTTAATAGTTAACGACGGGGTTATTTTCGACGGAAACTGCAATATGAGCCAGCAGCCTCCCAGAAAGGTCCCGGGAGAAGTGGCAAACGATAACAACAAAGAAAAAGCTCACTGATATCATCTTTATTTGATGATAGATTCACACTGTCACCTGAATGACCCTGTGTTTGCACACGGGTATGAAAATATTCTGAAAAAAGCAAAGGAATCCGGAATAGGGGCAATTGTTGTGCCTTCCGAAAACATCGGCACATCAAAGCGCGCAGTTGAAATGAGCCTGCGCTATCCGGAATATATATATCCTGCATGCGGGGTGCACCCGCACAATGCAGAAGACTTTAACAAGGAAAAAATAGCTTCACTCCTCGAATCATACAAAAATGTAGTGGCTGTCGGTGAAATCGGTCTTGACTTCCATTACGGAAAGGATAAAAAAGAAGTTCAAATCAATGTTTTCGTTGAACAACTGAAGCTGGCAACACAGTATAAGTTACCCGTTATACTTCATACAAGGGATGCATACGAGTATATGTTTGAAATATTGAAGGACTTTCCTGATTTACAAGGCGTTTTCCACTGCTTCACCGCAGGGCCCCGGGAGGCTGAGAAGGCGCTTTCTTTTGATTTTTACATATCGTATTCGGGAATAATCACATTCAAAAATGCCGACAATGTAAGAAACGCTCTGAAGATTACACCGCTGAACAGGATGCTTGTGGAAACTGATTCGCCCTATCTTGCACCTGCACCATACAGGGGAAAGCAGAATACTCCGTTATATCTACCATACGTTCTAAAAAAAGTATCGGAAGTCAAACAAATATCTCCAGAGGAAGCTGACAGAATAACCACACAAAATGCGCGTAAGCTTTTCGGGATTAATCAATCCTTTACGTAAAATTTTCCCGGGAGCTGCCTGACAAGCCCTTTCATCTCAAGACCAAAAAGTATGGAAGAAAGCTTGAATATCGGGATATTCAGATGCTCGGCAAGCTCATCCATTTGGACAGGGGAAAATCCTATGCTCGAAAGCACTGTTTTTTCGTCATCATCAAGAGGAACATTATCCACACTTTTCAGCTTCTTACCCTCTTCTATTCCAAAATCAGAGAGTATGTCAGACGGGTGAATCGCCATTTTTGCGCCCATCTGTATCAGTTTATTCGTCCCTTCTGCCTCGGGAATAAGTGCGGGACCGGGTATTGCATAAACATCCCTGCCCTGTTCTTCTGCCCATTTTGCCGTTATTAAAGAACCGCTTTTCTCACCGGCTTCTACAACAAGTACCGCATCTGATAGTCCGCTTATAATCCGATTCCTTCTTGGAAAATTTTCCTTTCTCGGCTCTGTGCCGGGCGGATATTCACTAACTATAATACCTTTTTCAGAAATTTTTTCAAATAGCTTTTTGTTCTGATACGGATAAGCAACATCAATACCATTGCCAATAACAGCAACGGGAATGCCTTCCAAAACGGCCTGCTGCAGGGCTATGGCATCAATTCCATAAGCACCCCCCGATACTACATTGAAACCGGATAAAGAGAGCGCAGAAGAAAAAATTCTTGCCGCCCTTGAGCCGTGAATGCTCGGTTTTCTTGTGCCGACTATGCCTATTCCGGGCTTATCAAGCAATGACAGCTCTCCCCTGTAATACAGCACAGCAGGGGGCAAACCTATTTCTTTTAACCTAGCAGGATAATCTTCACTTTCATAGCTCGTTATGTTTATATTTAATTTTTGGCAATTTTTCACTATCAGGTCTGCTTCTTCAAGTTTTTGCCCCTTTATATCCCTTGCAAGTTCCTCACCAACAACACCTGATATTTCATTAAAACTCGCAGACATTACCTCCTCGGCACTTCCGAAGGAAGCAACGAGCTTTTTATACAGGGAAACTCCAATACCTTTTACCTGTAGAAGCGCTATGGAATGTACCTTACTCACACCTTTATTATAATCTTAAAATCGTGTTTAATCAATAGAATACGGCTTATATAAACACATTCTATCAATTGTAATTTATAATTTGTTTAAACATACGAATTAGTTTATACTACAATGTATATAGTTAAATCAAAATACTGTGAACATACAAAAACAGTTAAGAGGAGCTGTAGTTAATGAGAAAAAACAAAATAGCACTTTAAATACCATGCCAGAGGCATTAAAAAAGAGAGAGATACTGACAAAGAGTTACAAATCCCGCTCAAGTGTGCTACTGCTTATCGGGAATGAAAAAAAAGCATTAAAGGATATAGAAAAAGCTATAGAATTGGCAGCTACGGACGGGAATAAAAGGCTTCTTGCGGATTGCTTTATAGAATTGTGCACTATATATGAATCCACAGGTAAGCACCAGCAAATGTTTAATACAGCAAAAGAGGCACTTTCAATATACGAAAGCATAGGTGACGAAAACGGCAAAGCAGAAACTTTGAATATTATTGGTATTGCTTTTTATAACCAGGGGAACTTTCCAGAGGCTTTAAATTATTATAATAAAGCTCACAATATATCCAGAAAACTCCAGAATACAGATTTACAAATACTTACCCTCAACAATACCGGGAATGTCTATCTTTACACGGGTAAATACAAATCTGCCATTGACAATTTCCAAAAAGCATTGAAAATAGCCGTGCAATCCAGGAACTTGCAAGAGCAGGCTCATATTATAGGTAATATTGGCAATGTTTATGCCTATATGGGTAATTATATCGAAGCGCTCAAGTACTACAAAAGCTCCGATGAGATTTTTGACAGAATTGGCGATAAGTACGGGTTGACAGGGACTCTTATGAACACAGGGGTTATAGCTTTTTACCTGAATCAACCCCACAAAGCAATGAAGTTTTTCAGGAAATCATTAAAAACAACAAAGGAAATCGGCAACAAAAAATGGGAGGCAATGTGCCGCAGACATTAGTGCTTATCTTGAAAAATACTCTTACGCAATCAAACTTTACAGACAAGCTTTAAATATCGCAAAAGCAACAGGCGATATTTTACACTATGGTTATGCCCTTTTGGAAATGGCCAATGTATATGTCATAGAGGGGAGATTGGACACTGCATTTACAAACTACACTGAGTCTCTAAAAATATTCGAGCAGATTAATCACCCCAGATACAAAGCATCAAATATGAACGGCCTCGCTGCAATTTTCCTGGAACTCAATAAAATAGATAAGGCAAAGGCATACTTGAATAAAGCCCTTGAGATTTCTCATAATACACAGGATCAGGAAGTTTTATTTGATACAATGATACTCATGACAAAAACATCCCTCATAGAAGGAAATACAGCAAAAGGTAAGAGTTTCGCACAAAAGGCTCTGGAAATAGGTAAACGACTGGGGAGAAAATATAAGGAGACTATGGCCTCACTCTTGCTCGGTATTGCCGAAGACAACGAAGATAAGATTAAAAAAAACATCGTGACTTTTAAAAACCTGGGTCTTAAATACTATCTTGCCGAAGGATACTACTTTTACTCAAAATTGTTACTTAAACATGCAAAGAAAAAAGAAGCAAGGAAATACCTTAAAAAATCCCAAAATTTATTTAAGGATATCGGGAATGAGCATTATATCAGGAAATTAGAGGCAATATTCAGAGAATTAGTAAATTAAACATGTAATTTTTAAATCCGCACAGACCCCGAGTTTATGATATTTACCTGCAAACTCTTGTAGTGAGAATAATTCGCTGCCCGGAGAGATACGGGTATTCAGGCATGGCAATTTACAATTTGTTCAGACAACCGTGATAGGTTATACTATAATGAATATAATCAGGTTAAAAGGGATTATAGACAGCAAGACAAAGCAGAGAGCTTGTTAATACATAAGGCTCAGTAATATTTGACATTTAAAGGAGGTAGAAATTGTGGTATATTGAAAAAAATATGGAACAAGGCAGGAAAAAATATAAAAAACTGTTCTCAGAGTGTAATATCGGTTTTTCAAGCGGACGTGTATATCTAAGAGATGGAGAAGAAGTCGGACTGCACAGTACTAAAAATGGAGAAGAAATACTTACCGTCCTGGCAGGAAAGGGCACGGCTACTGTGGGAAATAGGGAAATTGCAATTACAGACGGAGATGTTCTGTATTTCGGTCCTGAAACAGAGCATAATATTAAAGCGGTAAAAAATGGCTGGATTCATTATATCTATATATATCATTCCGTAAAATAAGGAAGTAATAAAAATATACTCATGACCTATCCTCCTTTATTCCAGCTTAAAGATATAGGTAGAATCAGTTAATTGCATAACGAAATATTTATCATAGGATATTAACTGCCATACTCCCCCGGCACTGTGTGTACCCATAGGACAACTGTATACTACCACAGGCGTATTCTCAGGTGTCTTGTATTCCACAAATATGGAGTCTTTTGTTGCAGGTACTTTTACAAAGAATACACTCCCCGAATCTATAACCGTTCCACTCAGTAACATGCTCTGTGTCGTGTCTTCGTACTTGTTTACAAGCTGAAAATCAGGAAGATGGTATATAAAGAATGATTTGTTATCCGTGGTGATTACATAGTAATATTCATTACCCCTAAATCCACTCGACATTCTCGTAGGATGATTATGCACCAGAGGGAAACTGTCCATAGATAGTTTCTTAAGCAATCTTCCGTCACTCAAATTGTATATAAAAATATTGCTATCTATCACATCAAAGTATTGTTTATATGTGGATACAAACCACAAATCACTGTGATAGGGCAATGCTATAATATAGTGTTCGGTAAAATCGGTTGATATTTTACTCACCAATACACTGTCATGTCTTGTCGCTACCCAGTAATCACCTCCTCTCTCCACATCACCATATTCATCCTCGTATAAATAAGGATACTGGTCTTTATATAAAACCTCTCTCTTGATTAAGTCTACATACCAGGTCTCAACAAATGTATCTGTCTTTTGCGTATGTATGTTGTATCCTTCAAAACTAAAGGACGCTTTTACAAACTGTGTATCTATTACATCATATATATCCGAAACACCTATACAATGCCCGTTTATTATGGTATCCAATATAGTGGTATCTTCCCAATCCTCACCATGTGGATACACATACCCTGTGTATGTACCCATGTTCCTCACTATGTCACTTAAACTGTCCTCACTGTATATCTCTCCATGACCCTTTATGCGATATATCCTCTCAGAACTGTATGTCGTATCATGAGGATTATATGCGGCTACTGTGAAAATGAGTTTGTTGCCCGGATATACCTTGCATTCTGTCATCTGTACTCTGTAAGTTCCTATGTACCCTCCTATGTGCCTCACTCTCTTACCATCATGGTATATATCATACTCGTCTGCCGCATACCACATAATGCTGTCATTTGTCGTGTCCATCTCTGCCCAGAAAAGCTCTCCTTTCACCGCTCCTATCTTCTGAAGGCTAAGAGCAAGTATTATGTTTATCAATATCATATTCATAAAACCTCCTATTCTTCCACCTTGAACACATAAGTACTGTCTGCAAGAAAGTCAGGAACCTTTACATGTAAATATTTTCCAAATAAATACGTCCCAACTCCATATCGGTCATTGGGTATATTCGTCGGAAATTGGTATTGCCCTACTATATTCTGTAATGTGTCTATTACAAATATTTTTACTGTATCACCTCTTAATGTGTCTCGCATGCCTATGTATAATCGCCCCTCCTTATCACAACTTGCTCCCCCTATGTCATATCCGGGATACTCTGCCCAGGTTAAGAGTTTAAATGGTTTTATCCTGTATAAGTATACCGATGAACTCGTTACCTTCGTTATGTAACCTTTTACTATTAAATAACCGTTTACAAACCTTCCTCCCGCATTCCTCTGTCTCCATCCATAATGCACTGGAGGTAAACTGTCTGGTGTAAGTAATGCTATAAGCTCTCCTGTATGTAAATCGTATATGTATGTCATGGTATCTGTCGTTACCCTTAAATACTGAGTGTCTGGGGATATTACAGGTCCCCATGTGTATCCCTCTATTGTCTTCGTGTATAATAACTGTACCTCCGGATATATCCTGCTTACAAATATGGTGTCATGCCTTAAAGCCGCTACAAAACTGCCTTCTTTTACAGGTAGATTTTCTGCATCACAATATAAATAGGGATATATTGTTTCGTCCAGAACCCTCCTGTTTCTTAAATCTACATAGGCTGAAACTGAAAATGTATCCACCTTAGTTCCGAATGGATTGGTGCCTTCATAAGTGAAAATTATTGATATAAGGTCAGTATCTATTACCGTCTCTATGTAATTAGCTCCTATACAATGTCCGTTTATTATGGTATCCAATACGGTTGAGTCTATCATATCTTCATCCTCAAGTGGCATTATCACACTCCTTGTCACTGTTTGACTTATTAAATCACTGAAATCATTCTCCTGTCTGTATATCTCTCCATGACTGTTTATAAAATATAACCTGTTCGAATTGTCAGAGGTGTCATACATTATAATAGTGAAGATTAAATTGTTTGGACGATATATCTTGTAATATATATCAGATACCATATATCCGTTTATGTATGTCTCTCCTTCTTTCATATACCATACCCTCTTTCCATCGTGATATATCCCATAATCGTTGTTGCCATAACTTATGGCATACCACATTATACTGTCATTGGTGGTGTCTATCTCTGCCCACATTAGTGTGTGCTTCACCGCTCCTATTTTGTGCAAGGTCAATGTGAATATTAGACTTGTTATTAATGTGACCATAAAAACCTCCTATCTTGTTTTCTTTTAGTTTACACTGCCCTATTCTCTCTTAAAAATATATGTAGAATCAACAAAGTGTACATCAATATATTGGTCATAGGGTATTAATTGCCATAAGCTGCTCCCTATACTGTGTGTGCCCATAGGACAACTGTACACTACCACAGGCGTATCCTCAGGTGTCTTGTATTCCACAAACATAGAGTCTTTCGTATCTGGTACTTTTAAAAACAATACACTCCCCGAATCTATAACCGTTCCGCTCAGTAATATGCTTTGTGTCGTGTCTTCGTACTTGTTTACAAGCTGAAAATCAGGAAGATGGTATATAAACAAAGACTTGTTATCCGAGGTGCTCACATAGTAATATTCATTACCTTCAAATCCACCTGACATTCCCGTAGGATGATTATGCACCAGAGGGAAACTGTCCATAGATAGTTTCTTAAGCAATCTTCCGTCACTCAAATTGTATACAAAAATATTGCTATCTATTACATCAAAGTATTGTTTATATGTGGATACAAACCACAAATCACTGTGATAGGGTAATGCTATAACATAGTGCTCTGTAAAATCGGTTGATATTTTACTCACCAATACACTGTCATGTCTTGTCGCCACCCAGTAATCACCTTCCCTAATCGGGTAACCGTTAAGGTAAGGATAATGTTCTCTGTCCAATACTTTACGACTGATTAAGTCTACATAAAATGACTTATAAAAAGAATCATCCTGCTGAGTATGTGTGTTGTATCCTTCAAATCTAAAATCTACCCCTATGAACTGTGTGTCAACAATTCGAAATACGCTAAATCCTATACAATGCCCGTTTATTATGGTATCCAATCTCGTGGTATCCTGGAGCTCGTCTCCCGGATATATATACCCTGTATATGTCCCCATATTGCTCACTATATCACTTAAACTGTCCACACTGTATATCTCTCCATGACCGTTTATGCGATATATCCTCTCCGAACTGTATGTCGTATCATGAGGATTATATGCGGCTACTGTGAAAATGAGTTTGTTGCCCGGATATACCTTGCATTCTGTCATCTGTACCCTGTAAGTTCCTATGTATCCTCCTATATGCTTCACTCTCTTGCCATCGTGGTATATGTCATATTCGTCTGCCACATACCACATAATACTGTCATTTGTCGTGTCCATCTCTGCCCAGAAAAGCTCTCCTTTCACCGCTCCTATCTTCTGAAGGCTCAGAGCAAGTATTATGTTTATTAATATCATATTCATAAAACCCCCTATTCTTCCACCTTGAACACATAAGTACTGTCTGCAAGAAAATCAGGAACTTCCACATATAAATATTTACCATGTAAATAGGCACCCGCTCCACGTCGGTTGTTCCGGATATTCGTCGGAAACTGGTATTGCCCTAGTGTATTCTGTAATGTGTCTATTACGAATATTTTTACTGTATCACCTTTCAATGTGTTCCGCATGCCTACGTATAACCTGCCTTCTTCATCACAACTTGCACCTCCTATGTCATATCCGGGATATTCTGCACGGGTTAATAGTTTGTACGGCTCTAACCTGTATAAAAACATGGCTGATACTGTGAGTTTTGTTAAAGGTCCCCATAATATCATGTAATCTCCACCACAAAAATCCACCGATATATCTTTTGACTTCCAAGTATAACTAACAGACGGCATACTGTCAGGAGTTAATCCCCTTATTAATTCTCCTGTTGAAACCTTGTAGATATACTCTGAAGTAAAATTGCCCACCAGAAAATACTTCCCGTCTTCTGAAAATGAAGCATATTGCACATTAAAACCGGGTAAATACTTCGTGTATAATAACTGCACCTCAGGATATATCCTGCTTACAAATATGGTATCATGCCTCGTGGCTATTACGTAATCACCTTCTTTTACAGGTGAATTACCTTCATTATAATCACAATATAAATACGGATATATCGTTTCGTCCAAAACCCTTCTGTTTCTTAAATCTACATAGGCTGAAATTGAAAATGTATCTACCTCAGTACCGGATGGATTAGTACCTTCATAAGTGAAACCTACAATTATCAGGTCTGTGTCTATCAAATTCTCTATATTCCCTACATCTATACAATGTCCGTTTATTATGGTATCTTTAACTGTAGTGTCCAACAATGCCTCACCTTCAAGTGGCATTATCACACTCCTTGTCACTGTTTGATTTATTAAATCACTGAAATCATTCTCCTGTCTGTATATCTCTCCATGACTGTTCATAAAATATAACCTGTCTGAATTGTCTGATGTGTCTGTCATTATTATTGTAAAAATTAGATTGTTGGGACGATATATCT
>JALTEL010000145.1 GCA_027073945.1 Caldifarciminota bacterium
CCAGAAATAGATTATCGGAAAAAAGAGAATAGAATTAGGGTTTTAAAAATGGATATGGATGAAGGGCGCCTTCTTTTAGAAAGAAAGCCCACCAACGAAAAGATATATCCGCCAAAAAATGAGTATCAACTAAAAATGCAGAGAGACGCCGTCACATCCATTCTCCGGAGGCCTTCCCCTGAACACCTGCCTCTTTTAAAGATTTTTATGGATCGTGACAAAGTTTCCTTTGAAAAACCTTCAAGAGATAGAAGAAAAATAAACTGGCTCTTTCTCAAAGACACATCCAGAGAAGGGACCGACGAACAGAGGGATTTTGTAAAAAAATCGTTGAGAACTCCGGAATTCACCTTACTGGAAGGGCCTCCCGGCTCTGGAAAAACAACAGCCATTACCGAGCTTATTTATCAGCTTTTAATGGATGGAAAAAGAGTTATGCTGGCAGCATCTACTCATGTGGCAGTAGACAATGTCCTTGAGAAGCTCCACGAACAGTTCAACGGAGACCCGATGAAAAATGGAATCGTTCCTTTGAGAATCGGGAGAGAGGAAGCCATTTCGGAGGTCATAAAAGAATACCAGATTGAAAGGAGAAAGGAGAAGATTCAGAAAATGCTTAATAATGAAGAATTTATGAAATCAGCTAGTGAAGCAGATATAACGAAATATGTGGAGGATATTGTCGTACGCACTTCAAATCTCGTATGTGGGACGACAATAGGTATATTGCAGTATCCTCCTTTTAAAAACAAAAGAGGGAAGTACTTCGAGCCCGAATTCGATTGTCTTATAATTGATGAGGCAAGCAAGACCACCTTTCAGGAGTTCCTTGTTCCTGCAGTAAACGCAAAGAGATGGATAATCGTCGGAGATGTGAAGCAGCTTTCTCCATACACTGATACTTTACAGATTCGTCTGTTAATAGATAGAGCATTGCGAGATTCTTCAATGAAAACGGCACTTACAGCGATATTCAATTTAATGTTTAACAGAGGTGGTGCTAAAATAAATGGGGAGTATTACCCACCTCCAAAGTTTATTTATGTGGCCCCAGAAGGAGTTATAAAGAGGATTGCTGAAATTATAAAAGAAAAAGAAGAAGAGATGAGCAAAAGACGAAAGAAAAACGATGTCTCATATGTATTTGTAGTATCAGATAATGTTTATAAATACATAAAATCAAAAGGTTCGTTTTCTCCTCAGGAGATGGATAGTAAGATCCTTTTAGAGAATGACATCAAGAAGGGTGCGTATGCCATACCAACACTTCTCGATAAAGAATTAATATTTGCTGACGAAGCTCTTTTTCGCAGATATCATGGAAATTTTCCGTGGAGCCATGTGCTGATATGGCATGAGGAAAAATCAGCACATCATGTCCACAACTTCAGACATCTATATTGGTACAGAAAAATGGTTGATATTGAGGGGAAAGAACCATATGCAATGCGCAGCAGGCGCTCAAAGCGAGGTGCAGAAACAGAATATGATGCAATACAAGATGAGATTAAAGAAGCATTTGGCAAAGACTGGGCAAATGAACTAGCATGGAGGTTAAAGAGAATTCAGGAACTTGAATATGAAAAATCCGATGATGGGTCCAAAAGATACTATTCAGCAAGTGTGTTTGCACTTATGCCACCCAAGCCAAAAGATAGAAGAGAATATAATCCATATAGAACAATAAAAAAAGTAGAGAGGCTATGGATGCCCTCCATATTAAAATCCCTGCAAGAAGGGATAAACAAGGATTGGGATGCAAAAGAAATCAAAACATCATTTTCCCACGGCCTCCCAGAGGATGTCAAAAAAGAGAGATTCTCCGCCCTCACATACCAGCACAGAATGCACCCAGACATATCTTACATCCCAAGGGAACTTTTCTATGATAATAAAGCATTGAAGGATGACAAATTTGTTGCAGGAAAGGGGAGAGATTGGGGGTATAGAGAATATAATAGGAGAGTTGTTTGGATAGATGTGCCAAAGTCCTCAAAAGGTGCTAGTGTCTATAAAAATGTCAACAAGGCAGAAGGAGATGCAGTTCTAGAGGAGTTAGAAAAATTCATAGAATGGGACACTAAACAGAATAAAAAACACACAGCAATAATTCTATCTTTCTATGAGGGGCAAAGAAAATACATCCGGGACCTTCTCAGAAAAAAGTATCCTGAAAATAGAAAAAAGCAGACTCGCTTCGAGATAAAAGGGGTTGATGTTCGAGTATATACCGTAGATAAAGTGCAGGGTAAAGAAGGGGACATAGTTTTTCTATCCATGGTTAGAAACAGAGGCAGTGTAGGCTTTATGGACAGCCCTAACAGGCTAAATGTTGCACTCACGAGGGCAAAGTACCAGCTGGTTGTTGTTGGAGATATTGAATATTTCATAAAACAGAAGGCTAGCCCTTCCCTTAAGAAATTTGCCAGTATGGTGAAAGAAAATGAGGTGATACGGAAATGAAAAGAGAAATTAAATTAACGGCAGAAAGAGAGTTAGAGGTCAAAGAAATATTTGCCATGCTTGACCTATGGAAATATGAGAAAAGGCCAGACATGGCGTTCCTTCTCCAAAAACTTGACGAAGGTAGGCTTAATGAGCTTTCGAATGGAGAACGAAAAAACTTGGAAAGATATTTTCAATATCTCGGGTTGATATCTCAATCAAACAGATTGACAAAAAGTGGACGGGATTTGATAAGAGAGAAGATTATGAAGGTTCCTGAAAGGGGCATATATAGGCTTTACTACACAGACGACCCGATTGCAGGAAAACAAGTACTGGACTATTATGAGGTAGATGCGAGAGATAGGGAAGAAAATCTAGAAGTTGGAGGAAAAATAATGCAGTTTGAAGATTTTGGAGAACTGGAGGGAAATGAGTTCGAAAGGCTATTCAGCGAGAAAAAGGAGAAATTCTCCCTTGAATTTGTTAAACCCGAATCAAATCCTCCTTCAGTGGCCTTAGGTAATAGTACTGTTCATAAAATCAAATTGACTTTGGCCGACTCTGGAAAGATGGAGGGCTTATCTGACCTTGAATGGGAATCGGAAATAAATCTTAATAATAAAAAAAGAGAGACATTAACAGGTCAAGTCAAGACAGACCTAGCAAAGAATATGTCTTTGTGG
>JALTEL010000146.1 GCA_027073945.1 Caldifarciminota bacterium
AGCAGATCATATGATTTAAAGACAGAAAATACCGTTATGAAAGCTTTTAATGAGGCAGTAAGAAAGAGGAAATCAAAAGAAAACCTTATATTCCACTCAGACAGGGGGGCTCAGTACCATTCTGAGGCCTTTAGAAACAAATTAAGGTCTTTCAATATTACACAAAGTACAAGCGGAAAAGGCAACTGCTATGATAATGCTGTTGCTGAGAGTTTTTTTAAAACTCTAAAGAGTGAGCTTTTAACAGATGGCACCTTCAAGACAAGAAGGGAGGCTAAAATCAAGGTTTTTGAATACATAGAATCATACTACAACAAAAGAAGAATTCATTCTACGCTGAATTGGTGCAGCCCTAAGGAGTATCTGGAGAATTATTACAACAAAGCAAACAGAATGAAAAAGAATACACATCAAAGAGAGAAAAGAGAAGCGGTATGATTAAAAAAGAGGAGATTTTTAAAAGTATGCCTAACTGGGTGTATAAAAAAAGGTTGACAGACCAAGTGGATGGGTTAAAGAAGAGATGAGGGAAGGCAATAGGAATTTAACTAAGACGCATAAAGATTTGAATGTTTGGCAAGAATCAATAGATTTGGTTTTAGCTATATATGATATAACAAAACAATTTCCTGACTATGAAAAATTCGGTTTATCAAGCCAGATGCAAAGATGTACTGTTTCGATACCAAGCAATATAGCTGAAGGAGCAGCAAGAAACAGCAATAAGGAATTTGTACAATTTCTGTATGTTTCACTGGGTTCGCTATCGGAACTCGAAACTCAGCTTATAATTTCTTACAAACTGAATTATATCTCAGAGGAAATTTTTAACGAATTGACTAACAAAGCCGAAATTTTAAGAAAACAATTATTAAGTTTAATAAAATACCAAAAGGAGAAAAATAAAAATGACAAAACAAACTAACTCATTCACAAATTCACCCGTTGACCCATCCACCCATCCACCCATCAACTCATCCACCAAAAAAAACTTTGTCCTAATCGGTGCAGCAGGTTATATTGCTCCAAGACATATGAAGGCAATTAAAGATACAGGAAATAACCTAATTGCTGCAGTTGATTCAAACGATAGTGTCGGAATTATTGATTCGTATTTTCCGGATGCAAGTTTTTTTGTTGAATTTGAACGATTTGACAGACATGCGGATAAAATAAAAAGAAAAGGTGTTAATATTGATTATGCATCCATATGTTCTCCAAACTACCTGCACGATGCACATATCAGGTGGGCGTTAAGAAGCGGCATAAATGCCATATGCGAAAAACCTCTTGTTCTAAACCCTTGGAATTTGGATGCCCTACAGGATATTGAAGAAGAAACAGGCAAAAAGATTTATAATATTCTACAGCTTAGAACCCACCCGAAGATAATTGAATTAAAAAAGAAAATAGAAAAAGAAATTAAAGAAAACCCAAGCAAAAAATACGATATTGAGTTGACATACATTACATCAAGAGGCAAATGGTATTTTATATCCTGGAAGGGCGATATGGAGAAATCGGGCGGTGTTGCAACAAATATCGGTATCCATTTTTTTGATATGCTTATGTGGATATTCGGCAGCGTAAAACACCAGGAGGTTCACTATTCAGAACCGCTAAAAAAAATGACAGGATATATAGAACTTGAGCATGCAAATGTCAAATGGTTTTTGTCTGTTGATTCAAATGATTTGCCAAAACAGGCAAAAGATGCCAATCAAACAACCTTTAGAAGTATAACATATGACGGCAACGAAATAGAATTTTCTGGAGGTTTTACTGATTTGCATACGGTTGTTTATAAGGATATATTGAGCGGTGGTGGTTTTGGCGTAAGCGATGCAAGGAATTCTATTGAGCTTGTTTATAGAATAAGAAATATCAAGCCTGTTGGATTTAATGAAAGAATTCATAATTTAGCAAAGAACCTTTTTAAAGGATAGTATAAATATGAAAATTGATTTTGCAAATTTAAACAGACAGTATTTGAGATATAAAGATGAGATAGACAAAGCTATTCAAAAAGTTTTAAGCCATTCGAGATTTATAATGGGTCCTGAAATAGATGAACTTGAAGATAACTTATGCAAATTCACAGGGGCTAAAAATTCTATAACTTGTTCATCCGGAACTGATGCACTATTACTTGCTATGATGGCTCTTGATATAAAGCCAGGAGATGAAGTGATCACCACGCCTTTTACTTTTATAGCAACGGCAGAGACTATTGCTCTTCTTGGAGCAAAGCCAGTATTCGTAGATATAGATGAAGAAACTTATAATATAGATGTAACTAAAATAGAAGAAAAAATTACTCCAAAAACAAAAGCAATCTTGCCTGTATCATTATTCGGCCAACCCTGTGACTTAGAGGAAATTAACAATATCATCTCTCGTACATCGTCTGTCCATCCATCCCTTCACTCATCTACTCATTCACCCATTAACCCATCTACTCATAAACCCATCCACCTAATCATCGACGGGGCTCAATCTTTTGGTGCAACATACAAAGGAAAAGCAGAAGTGCATTATTGTGATATTTATACAACAAGCTTTTTTCCGGCAAAACCTCTTGGATGCTATGGAGATGGCGGAGCGGTACTTACAAACAATGATGAATTGGCAGAAAAAATAAAGATGCTGAGAATTCACGGTCAAAATAGAAGATACAGCCATAAATACATTGGTCTTGGAGCAAGACTTGATACTATTCAAGCAGCAACATTGAATGTAAAGTTAAAACATTATCCGGAAGATTTGAAAAAGCGTCAAGATGTAGCAAAAAACTACACTGAACTGCTCTCATCTGCGCATACATCCATAACTCGTTTACCTATTCACTCATCTGACAGAACATCTGCCTGGGCTCAATATTCGATAAGAGTTAAAAATAGAGACGAATTGCAGATTAAACTAAAAAAAATAGGTATTCCAACAGCAATTCATTATCCAAAACCGCTTCATTTACAAGAGTGTTTTAGTTATCTTGGGTATAGAGAGGGAGATTTTCCTGTAGCTGAAAAAATTAGTAAAGAGATTTTAAGTTTGCCAATGAATCCGGATTTGCAAGATTATGAGATTGAATATATTGCA